>NZ_APNF01000009.1:0-160455 GCF_040361235.1 Salinisphaera sp. S4-8
GATTTCAGCACCCATCAGCTTCAAGGCTTGCGGCTCGGATGAACAATCTACTGAGAGGTCACACCTAGAGCTCGGGCGTGTGCCGCTGATTTGGGCGTGTATCTGCTCGAAAGAGATGAGGTACGGATCAACGGCACGCGTTTTCTCGGCTGCACCCTCTGGACGGGATTCGATGCGGGCCCTTTGGGCTGGATCCAGTCGTCTCGAATCGCGCACCCGATCGTTGCCGATTTTTCGGAAATCAGCAACGGGGCGCGGCTGCTGTCGCCATTACAAATGGTGGAATGGTATGAATACAGCGTGGGTTGGCTAACGCGTCAGCTGAGCGTCACGGATCCTGCCGTCGTCATCACGCATTTTGCGCCGTCGCTGGCTGTCGTCAATCCGATGTTCGGTATCGGTGATGAGCTCACGCCGTATTTCCACAACGATTTGGAGGCCCTGATGGGCGATGCCGCGCCGCTATGGATTTATGGCCACAATCACTGTTCAGCGAACGAGATTATTCGTCCTGCTCGCGGCGCAACGCACATTGTCAGTGATCAGCTTGGCTATCCAGATGAGCATGGCCCGTTTCAGATCGATTGCATCGTGGAGACGTGAATCACGCGCTCAAGAGATTTTCGGTTACCGGATGACCGCGTTCCCATGCAAACAATCCCTCGAGATCGACAGCGCTGTGAAGGGCGGGATCGTGTATACGCAAGCCGCGCTAATCCGCGTCTTGGGTGTGCCGCGCGTATATAGGCCCGCGGTTTAGCACCCGCGTGCCGCGATCGTGGGTGAGTTGCGTCAAACCCCGGAAATCGTAGCAACGCACCTGACTGACCGTTTCCCTGCAAAGCGTAGTACTTCGAACGAGAGAGATCGGGCCGTTTCGAACACGCTGAGCACGCAAGTGAGCAACCACCGGCTTGAGCTGATGGTCATTCACCGATGCATTAAAAGGTCCCTAATCGGCCAGGCTATCTATTCAAAAGCGCCCAAGGCCTTTGCCGGGGCAGCCTCGACGACGCGTTCGATCTGCTCCGTGCTCGTTTGCCCGGTATCGTCGGGCTTGAGTAGTTCGATCGGTGTCTGACCGCGCAGCAGCGCGGTGGGCTGATGCAACCAGAGCCATGCCACCTGTGGGTCGGATAAGTTCGAGAGTACGCCCTCCATACCTTGCGCCGGCCGGTTCAGGGCGTCCAGTTGGCCGGCCGGAAACACGAATTGGCCTGACTGTTGGCGCCAGCCGAGAAGCAGCCCGTGCGTCAGACGCTGGTGAAGCGCTTCATTCGAGATGTCGAGCCGCCGAGCCATCTCGGTCTCGGTCAACAGGCCGTCAAACGGAATATCCGGCGCGGGCGTGCTTCGGTAAAGGCGTGCTGCTTCTTTGCTGTAACTCAGTTCCTGGCTAGCCAGGTCAGGGTCCGTGTCGTCGAGATACTTCATGGGTTCCAGGGCACGCGATCTGTGCTTTCAGTTATCTTTAGCAGAAAATCGGATACGAGGCGATTGTGGCGCTGTAGGTCGAACCTGTCGATATTGATTATCAATGCGTATATTGATCTATCGAAATCGCGTGCTGCGGCGGGGACACGAGATGGGCGAGGCTACTACAACAGCCCAGCTCCTTGAACGAGCAACCCGAGCGTTCGGCGACGAAGCCAAAGCACGCCATTGGCTTTGTCGTATACAGCACCGCTTTGGTGGCGTTTCGCCACAGCAATACGCCGCCGACCCCGACCGCACGGCGATCGTGATGGCGCATCTGGCTTGCATCGAGTATGGCATTTATCCCGAGAACTGAGGGGCAGTTGCGCGGATGGCTCGGTTGCTGAAAGAGAGGGGGCGTGTAGCGCTTATCTCAAGGTTAGCGTGAAGAACGTCGGTGCCCTCATGCCCAATTCGATTCGGCCGGTTCGCTATAAAAGCCCGTCGAGTGCTGGGGCAGATTGCAATGATGCCCGGCGCCACGCGCGTTGTTCTGTGGGCCTGCGTCAGCAATGTCTTGGCATTGACGAACGCGGCTTCGTCTCCGCCCACACTATCGGAGACTCGTAGGTAGCGATGACAACACGACCCTCGGCGGTATTGTTTGATGCATTCGGCACGCTATGCAAAGCGCCGCCGGTCAGCGAGTTGCTGCCCTGGCATCGTATGATGCCGGCGAAAGAACGCCGCCGGATCCGCGACGAGTGGATGCGGGGCCGGGTCGGATGGCCAGATCTCATCGCCATAGGTGACCCCGGCCGCGCACCGCCGGAAGCCGTACTTGAGTACCAGGCGGCGGCCATCACGGCTCGTACTGAGCTTTTCTCCAACGTTCGCCGAATACTCGACGTATTGAAGCGTCGCGGGGTGCCGATGGCCGTCGTTTCGAACCTGCCGGCGCCCTACGGGCCCGCGGTACGTCGGTGCCTGGAAGATTTGATGGCCGGTTTCGCATTCAGCTACGAGGTCGGTGCGCTTAAGCCCGAGCGCGCGTTATTCGATGCCGGACTGGCGATGGTCGGCGCGCGTGCTGAACAAACACTGATGGTTGGGGATTCGCCGCATGCGGATATCGACGGCGCGGCGGCGTTGGGTATGAAGACACGGCTTGTGGATCAGCGCAGCGAATCTCCGCCGGCCACGAAACGGCTGGAGACCGTGCTCGATGCGCTCGCATAACACTGTATGTCGTGTCGCGGCGACTCGGCGCGACCGTACCGCGTGTTCGCGTAATGCCATGAGTAACGCCGTAAAGGCGGGGTGATTATCGCGCGCCCGCATGGCCTCCACGATTTGAGCGTGCTCTTCATTGATGACCAATCCAAGGTTCAGCGTCGGCGGGTTACTCATCGCCGGCCTCAGCTTTGACCCCGAACATTTGAGGCGGGCTGATGCGGCCAAGGATTCATCACAGTAGACCGGAGCTTCGAAAACCGTCGACCCGTCGAATCCTTGACTGAATATTTCACCACAGGAGATTACCGGTCTTGCTGTGATCGGCGCGTCGACGCGGAACACGTAGTTGTGTCGATCAACGCCGCGTTTCGAAGCATCGGTTTGCATGACGGCGATCGGCCCAGGCGGTGTTAAACACCGAAGGTCGAGGTTTCAGCGAGTTCGTTGTGTGCAGAGCCGCGATCTTTGACCGGACTGTTACCAGCCCGGGGTTTCACACGGACTCGGTTGCATTCGGCCACTTGCGGCATTCTAGCGGGAATCCATGGACAATCGGCAATCGATGCCAGTGGGTTTCGGGCCTGCCGGCGCATCGATGAATCGGTACACATGTGTCAGGTGTATCGATCGACTTTTCATAGATCAGGATAGATCTCGTCTCGATGCGGACGCAGTGTTCATGGCCAGAGGCCGCGCTGTGTTGGGTCACATAGGCCGGCGACGATAAGCCTTCAAGGCTTCGCCGTCTGTGTGTCAGTCCGTGATGTGCCTTTTACGTGCCACCGAATACGGCCGTGGCTCGCTAACCAGTAGGGTCAGTGTATGTCGCTTGTCATCAATGCAGCCAACCAGGCGAAGGTGAGAATGCCCGACAATTTTCTCACCCGCGCACACCGTTCTGCGGTGGCTCGAGGATGCTGGGGGACGGCACCGCTTCAAGGCGCGTGTAACCGACGATCCCTCGACTTGCTTGCAAACCGATCGATAGCGATCCGCATCGGCGTTAACGGCGAGAACGTGCTGATTGCCATCGCACGCAGGATGACAGGGTGGAGCATCAGGCACCCCTGCGGCTGATCGGTTTTGAGCTCGATTCTGTCGTTTTCGGCTTGTAAAAAAACTACAACCCTGGACCCCACTTCAGTATTGTCCGTGGAAGATAGGCGTCCTATAGTGCATTTATGAAGCGGTGTCTCGTCCACATGCTGATCGCGGTTTGGGTGCTCGGTGGCCTGTTGGCCAGTCCAGCCGTCATGGCATCGACCATGCCGGCCGAAAGTGCCGTCAGCGATTGCGTGTTGTGCGAACTGGATTCCGGACAGCCGCATTCTCCCGCCCAGGCTTCGGCTTGCGCCGTCGTCTTTTGCGGCATGGCCGCCAATATTACTGACGGTACGCTCGATCTGGCGCCTGTGCATGGTATGACGCCCGTGTTCTACGTGGCGGATCATCCAGGTCGGCGCCTGACGGGGCCCGATCCCTTCCCTCCACGTGTAATCCGCGTTTGATCTGATCGACGCGTGAGCGCGTCTTGAATCCGGACTGACGATGTTCAGGCCAGCCCACAGGCTGGTGACCTGGGCTGTCTCGCGACCCCATTTGTCGTGTGCCCCCAAGGCTTGCCGGAATCTCTTTAAAGATCACGTGGAGTCTCCTCGGATGAAATATCTACACCTTACGGACGCAGTGCGCCTGTCGCTCGTGTCCTTGTTCCTGTTTTTTGTGTCGGCCGGTCCGGTCGCGGCCACGCCTTTACAAGCCACGCTGTACCACAACCCCGGCTGCATGTGCTGCGAGCAATATGCCGAGCATCTCAATGAAAAAGGCTACGACGTCAAGATCGTGGAAAACGCAGCCTTGGCGAGCGTGAACCGACAACACGCGGTGCGACGCCAGTTGTCGTCCTGTCATACCAGCCTGATCGGTGACTACGTTGTGGTCGGACATATACCCGAGCCGGTTATCGCCCAGTTGCTGCGCGAACGGCCGGACATACGCGGTATCTCGCTGCCGGGTATGCCGACAGGCTCTCCCGGTATGCCAGGTCAGCAAAAAGAACCCTTTGCTATCCGGACGCTGGCCGGCGAAATCTATGCCACGTACTGACGTGCGTGCATCGCGTTTTATTGCGCTTTCGCCTGTTTGTTTCTTTCGATTAAAGACGAGCTGAATCATGAGATATCTCGAAACCATCGCATGGCTGCTGCTTGCGGGATTGCCCGCCACGGCCCATGCGCAGCAGGGGCCCGGCAATATGGGTAACGCCGGCATGATGGATGGCTGGATGATGCAGGGCGGCATGATGGGCGGCTCGATGATGTTCGCCTGCATGCTGTTCGCGTTGCTGATCATTGCCCTGCTGGTGCTCGGCGTTTTATCGCTGATCAAGTACCTGCGTGGTGATGTGCGGTGAGCCGTACTCACCTCAGGCAGATCTCTTGTAGCGGGGGCGGTGTGACGCACATTGATCAAAAGCGCCGAAGCCTGCTGGGTGGAATCGGCGGTGTGGCAGGGCTGGCTGCCGTATCGCCGTCGATTCTGCTCAGCGCCTGCACAAACGAGGGGTCAGCAGACAGTGGCAGCGGCGTGGCACCGGCGCACGGTGCTGACAATGGTGAAGTCGACGTCGATTTTCGACTGCGTGCCCGGCGCGATACGGTGCCGTTACTGCCGGGCACGCCGAGCGAGGTCTGGCGTTATGACGCCACGTTGGTCGATGGGCCTGCGAATACGCTGTCTTCGATCAACAACAGCTACCCGGGACCGCTGATTCGACTAAGTCGGGGACAGCGCGTGCGTGCAACGCTGGAAAACCGGTTGCCCGAGGACACCACGGTCCACTGGCACGGCTTGCACGTGCCGCCCGATGTCGACGGCCAGCCGCGCCTGCCGATCAAGCCGGGCGAGGATATGGCCGTCACCTTCGACGTGCGCGACCGCGCGGGGCTGTACTGGTATCACCCGCACCCTCACGGCCCGGACGGTGGCCGCGTCGGTTTTCAGAGCTATGCCGGGCTGGCCGGCCCGCTGGTGATCGAGGACGATATCGAACGCGGGCTCGCACTGCCCGGCGGCGAGCAGGAACTGATCCTGATCCTGCAGGATCGCAGTTTCGCCGGCGATAATGCGTTGCGCTATATGGACGGCATGGGGGCGATGATGGCCCGAATGCGGGGATTTTTCGGTGATCGCGTCCTGGTCAACGGCCGTCCGCCGCGAACCCGCGACGTCGCCACTCGCCCTTATCGCCTGCGGATTCTCAACGGGTCCAATGCCCGTATCTACAAGCTGGCCTGGAGCGACGGCCGGCCGGTGACGGTGATCGGGACCGACGGCGGACTGCTGGCTAAACCGCAGCGGCTGGCGTATGTGACCCTGGCGCCGGCCCAGCGCGTGGATGTGTGGCTCGACTTGTCTGGAGCGCAGGTCGGTGAGCGGCTACGCCTTATCAGCGACGCCTACCAGACCGGGATGATGGGCGGTATGGGCGCCATGATGGGCCGATCAGCGTTGCCGGCAGGCGCGCGATTCGATCTGCTGGGCCTGCGCGTAACCGATCGTGTACGCGACGGGCGGCCATTGCCGCCGGATCTGGATTCGACGCCTGTGTTGCCAGCGGTAACGTCTGACACGCCAATACGCCGGTTCGAGCTCGGCATGCGCATGATGCGTGGTTTTTTCATCAACGGGCGCCAATTCGAAGGCGCGACCGTGGCCGACGACGAAGTCGTTCGGTTGGGCCAAACCGAAATCTGGGAATTCGTCAACGACACCATGATGCCGCACCCGATGCACGTGCACGGCCTGCAGTTCGCGGTGGTGGAGCGCCGGCGTATGAACGACCGGCGCGGCTGGTCGGGCCTGGACTCGGGACTCGTCGATGCCGGTCTGCTGGACACGGTGCTGGTGCTGCCGGGCGAACGGGTGCGTATCGCGCTGACGTTCACCGATTTCGAGGGGCTCTATCTTTACCACTGTCACAACATGGAGCACGAGGACAGCGGCATGATGCGCTATTACCGCGTGCGCGCATGACCGGCCGCAGACTGGCACGCGAAAAAGACACGATTGTCGATCGGCAATGAAGACACAAAACCGGGTCGTCAAGGAATACAAGCGACTCGCGAACGCGTATGACCGCAAGTGGGCGTTCTATATCGAAGCGACCACCCGCGAAACCATCGCGCGCCTGCCCCTGCGGGCCGAGGATCGGTTGCTCGATATCGGCTGCGGCACCGGCGCCTTGCTGCATCGTCTTGCGGCGACGCATTCGGCCGGCTATCTGGCCGGGGTGGATCCCGTGGCGCACATGCTGGAGGCAGCGCGCCATAAACTTTCGCCGGCAGTCGAGCTTCATCAAGGCTGGGCCGAGCAGTTGCCGTTTGCCGACTCGCAGTTCGACACCGTGGTGTCCTGCAACATGTTTCATTTTATCGGCCGGCCCGTTGAGGCGCTGGGCGAAATACGGCGCGTTTTGCAGCCCGGCGGGCAACTCGTTATCACGGACTGGTGCGGCGATTACTGGATGTGCCGATTGTTCGAGCAATATCAGCGCCTGCTCGGCCGTGCGCACGCCCGGATCTACCGGGCGCGTGACTGCAGGCGGCTGCTCGAACGGACCGGTTTTGTCGTGGAGGCTACCGACACCTACAAGATCAACTGGCGGTGGGGGCTCATGACCATTCGGTGTGCTCGTGTGTCCGCTTAGGCCAAAAAAGCAGCCTGATCGCTTGGGTATGCCACGATGATAATGACTATCAGCACGTTGGCCCTCTGCGCCGCGCGGGTCGCAGCGGGTACCGTCAACCGCAAAGGCGACTCGATGTCATGACGATCTGGACGAACCTGGCGCTGGCGATGGCGGCCGGGGCTTTGCTCAACCTGACCCCCTGCGTATTGCCCGCATTGCCGATCAAGTTGCGCACCATCGCGCGGGCCGTCGGCAACGGCCGGCGACAACGACTGATCGCGGCCGTCGCACTGCTGGCGGGTACACTCACTTTTTTCGGTGCGCTCGCGGTAGCTACGGCGACATTGAACTGGACCTGGGGCAGCCTGTTCCAGGCAGCCTGGTTCCGGGCCGCATTGGCGCTGCTGCTGGCCGGCCTTGGCGTTTACAGTCTCGCCGGAGGCGGTGTCCAACCGCCGCAATGGGTTTACCGGATCCAAGCGAGCGGCTACGCCGAGCCTTATCTGGCCGGCTTGCTGGCGGCAGTCCTGTCGACACCCTGTACCGGGCCTTTTCTCGGTGGCGTCATGGCATTTGCTCTTACCCAGACGCCGAGCACCATCTTTATGTTGTTCATTGCGGTGGGTATTGGCTTGGCCTTGCCGTATCTGATTCTGCTGGCCCGGCCCGGGTTGCTCTCGCGTATACCGCGCAGCGGGCCCTGGCTGCAACGCGTGCAACAGGTCATGGGTCTGGCGCTATTGGCGGGTGCGACCTTCTTTGCGACTACCGTGCTGGGAGAACGCTTCGCCACGCTATTGTGGGCCGTCTGGCTCGGCGCGCTGACGTTCTGGCTGTTTCGTGCATTCGCTGTCGGCCCCGGGGTCGGTGCCCGGCTGGTTCCGGCGGTGGTGCTGGCGCTGGTTGCCGTGAGCACCGTCGCGATTGGCCTCAACCGCAACGGCGCCGCGGCACATGACCTGTCCTGGCAGCCGCTGACCGAGCCAGCGCTGGCGTCTGCCCGAGCTGCCAATCGCCCGGTGCTGATCGAATTTACCGCCGACTGGTGCATCAACTGCAAGGTTCTGGAGCAGACCGTTTATGCCGATGAAGCGATTGCGCACGTCGTCGAAGCGACAAACATGCGTGTCCTGCGCGCCGATCTGACTCGGCCGGACGCGAAGCTTGACGCCTATCTGCGCTCGTTCGGCGGTGCCGGCCTGCCGTTTGCCGTGGTGCTGAAGCCCGACGGCGCCATCCACCAGCGCTTACCCGATCTATTCACCGTCGGTACGTTGAAAACGGCGATAGAAACCAGCGTGGAGTCAACTCGTGGCAATGATTAAAAACATCGTGATCCGCTGGCTTGCGCCCTCGGCAAGCGCGGCAGTCGTGGGCGGCATTTTCCTGTTCTGGCAGTGGCCAGCGCCGGGCGATATGCGCAACGCACAGACAGCAGGTGACCGGTCGGCGTCGACGACGAGTGACTCGAGCGCGGATATCGTGGCGCTCTACTCGCAATCCGAGGCGCAGACCCAGCAGGCCGAGCCCGGCAGTTCGGCGCAGACGCGGCAGATGTCGAGTTCGGACCATGTCGAGCTCAACGCATCCCGGGACGGTGATATTGTTCGAATCGAGCTGGCGATAGAGCCGCCGTGGCATATCAACGCCAACCCGGCTTCACTCGACTTTCTTATTTCCACTGAAGCCGAACTCATGGACAACGGCATTCGAGTATCGGCGAATATGAGTTATCCGGCAGGCGAGCAAATCGATGTCGGTCTCGGTGAACCGATCCAGGTGTATTCCGGACGGCTGGAGCTGATCACGAATCTGGCCGCATCGGACCACGACAGGCCCTTGAAAGCGCGGGCGCGCATACAGGCATGCAATGACTCAGGGCTTTGTTTGCCGCCGTCGACGCTGTCGAGCGGCGTAGTCGATACTGGACAAAACGCTCCGCATTGACTTTGTGGCGAGTGTCTTCAAAAAAGCGCAAAGTTCGAACCCTGAACCGTAGTCTAGGGTTAGCGGCTACATATACGCGGTAAAATCCGTATCTGTCACAATAACGAACCTATATGTATCTGTATCACAATATAAAAATGTCAGCATCGCGATCATTGTGTCATGCCTTGAACGGTCTGAGCGGTCTCATTCAGAACGCAGCTATTTGACGACATAAAGACGTTCTGTCCATTCTGTTTCTAGCACCGTAGGAAATCGATCCAGCGCTTGGTGAGGGCCGCCGCGTTATGCGGACGGATCGCTTGTCTGCCGCTGGATTCTTCATCTGCCCGAAGGATCGGTTGTATTCGGCTGTAGGGCGGGCATGAGTGGTCGCAGCGGGGCGTTGGCGGTCCCGGGCGCGTGTGCGCGCCACGGCGAAAGAGGAGACAAGCCGTTGATTGATCTATTTCTGCTCAGCGTTGTGTTCCTGTTTCTGGCTGGCTGTGCGCTCGCTTTGCAACGGCTGGCACAGCCAGCGGGTCTGCCCGGTGTGACCGAGCCACAGAAAACACCGGTACTGGGCGGTCACGAACCGGGCACCCATGCCTGGCAGCGCTACCACGTGCGCTTCTACTCCATGACCCTGCTGTTCATCGCCTTTGAGATGGAAATGATGTTCATGTACCCGTGGGCGGTGGTGTATGTCGCCGAGGGGGTCAAGGCGATCATGGAGATGGGCATGTTCCTGGCGATCCTGTCGATCGGCATCATCTATGGCTGGCGCGAGGGCATATTTCGGTGGCAATGAGCGCGCTTCGCAAACTGGCGGCCGCCGCACCCGTGCCGTTGTTCGTCGCCGAAGGCGAGGGCGGGCGCGAACGAATCGAGGATTTTGCGCTGTCTCCGAATATCGACTGGGTGGCCAGCCCGCGGCACGCGAGCATCCTGCTGGTCGTCGGGCGAATCCGCGCGGCGGATCGCGAGGCACTGCAGCGCGTCCACGACCAGCTCCCGCACCCGCGGGCCACGCTATGCTGGGGCGCGGACACGGGACTCGATCTGCCGGAGGCGCACAGCCTGGCCGCGGATGCCGATCCGGTAGCGGCTATGCAGACGCTTTACCGGGAGCTGCTGGCCGGGGCGCGCGATTCGGAGGCGCATCTGCTGGCCGACGAGCCGCCGGCGCCGTGGCGCGGCCTTGGCGACCACGGCCAGGGCGGCAAAGGAATGATGGGCGGCACGCCTTACGGTCGGCCCATGCCCATGCCGCCCCAGCCGGATATTCGCGATGGCCTGAACCTGGATCCCTATACCGCGCGCTTCGGGCCGTATCTGCCGCTGTTGCCGTCTGGGCTGGTGCTCGAACTCACGCTGCAGGGCGATGTGGTTCAATCCGCGACCGTGATTCGGCCACCTTACGAGCCGGATGCTGCGCTGCTCGAGTCCTTTCGGCGCGCGCTCACCCAACCGGTGGCGATCGCCACGCTGGAACGCCTGCGCGCCGGACATCACCTACGCTGCGTGGCGCAGGTGCTAACCCTGCTGCAGTTACTGTCCGGAGCCGAGCGCTGTCGGCGCATGGCGCATGCCGTCGAGGCGGGAAAGAGCGCCGACATCGCCGGGCTATATCGGAGGCTGCGGCGCAGCGGCGCCCTGCGCGCGATCCCGATGGGACTCGGGCGCCTGACGGCAGCCGAGGCGGCCGCGCTCGGTGGCGTCGTCCAGCGCGCCGCCGGCGAACCCGCCGACGCGCGGGTGGATCAGGCGTCCTACCAGGCAGTGGGCTTCGAGCCCGTGGTCCGGGACGCAGGCACGGCGCGGGCCCGGGTCGATCAGTGGCTGGCCGAGGCAGCGCAGTCCATGGCTCTGATCCGTGCCGCCGGCGATGCAACGATCCAGGGCACGTCGCTGGAAGGCCCTTGCGGTCGCGTCTCGCGCGATGAACCCGAGCCCGCCGCTGCGCCCGATCTTGCGCAACGACTGCCGGGGCTGGAATGGGGCCAGGCGCTGTTGCTGTTGGCAAGCTTCGACCGCGCGGCGCTGGTACGGATGCTGCCCGTCGCCGAAGCAAAAGATGACGGCGACGCAGCAGACGAGGCGGACAGCAAATGATCGCGCTGGCCACATTCCTCGGTGTGCTCGTGCTGCTCGGGTTCGGCGCCTGGTGGGTCGCCGCGCTCGACGGACTGGTCACCGGCTGGATGGCCGGAAGGCCGCTTGCGCGGGTCGCGGTGCGGCCGCTACAGCGGGCAGCGGCTTTGCTCATCCAGCAGCAGAATGAAACCGAGCGCCCGGATCTTTTGAACTGGAAGCTCGCCCCCGCGCTGTATCTGGCCCTGGCCGGCGTCGGCCTGGCGGTGGTGCCGTTCGCGCCCGACGCGGTGTTGTTCGATTATGAGGTCGGCATCGTGCTGTGGGGCGCCGTCGAGGCGCTGACCGTGGTGGTCGTATTCCTGCACGGCTGGTCGGCCAACTCGCAGCTCGCCATGATCGGCGCCTATCGCTATGTGGCCATCGGCCTGCCGGTCATGCTTTTGAGCATGTTTGTGCTCATCGCCGCGGCGCTGCCCGCCGAGTCGTTGTCGGTGCCTGCGGTGGTCGAGTCCCAGCGCGGTCTGTGGAACGTGGTCCGTCAGCCGCTGGGATTGCCGCTGTTTCTGTTGCTGGGGCTGTCCCTGACCCTGCGCGGGCCGTTCAACTACGCGGACGCCAGCGATCTGGCCGGCGGCACGAGCGTCGAGGTGTCCGGCGCCTCGCGGCTGGTCTGGGAGGCCGCCCGGCTGGCCATGCTGGTGGCCTTCGCGGCCATGGCGAGCAGCGCCTTCCTGGGCGGCTATCTGGGTCCGTGGTTGCCGGGCCCGGTATGGCTGGTGCTCAAGACCGCCGCGCTGCTGGTACCGCTGGTGGCCCTGAGCCACGCCTTCGCCCGGCTGTCGCCGTCGCGCATGCTCACGCTGCTGTGGATCGTGCTCATGCCGCTGGCCTTTGTCGATCTGATTCTCGCCGGGCTGGAGGCGCTGGCATGAGCGGTATCGATCTCGCCTTCTACGCGCTGTCGGCGATCGCGATCATCAGCGGCTGGCGAGTGTTCGCCACCGATTCCATGGTGCGCGCCTCGTTTTTGCTGTTGCTGTCCTTCATCGCGGTCGGCCTGACCATGCTGTTGCTCGCCGCGCCTTATCTGGGCGTGGCGACGGTGTTCATGATGGCGGTGGAGATGATGGTCATGGCCCTGTTCATGGTCATGTTCATGATGAACCCGGCCGGGCTCAATCCCATGATGATGGTCCATCAGCATCGTTTTTCGCTGGCCGCGGGTGGCGTGGCCTTCGTCGGTCTGGCCGCCCTCACGCTCGTGACCGAGTTTCCGGCCGATCCAGTGGCCGCCGGCAAGCCGGTGATCCGCGATCTTGGCATCGAGCTGCTCGGCGATTCGATGCTGATCTTCGAATCGGCCGGCGTGACCCTGCTGGCGACCATGGTCGGCTCGGTGATCTTGTCCAGCCGCAGCGGGCGTTTTGGTGCAGCCGACACTGGCTCGCAGCCGCCGCCGCTCGTACCCGGCGGCGAGCCCGCGGGCCGCGTGCCCGAGGCGGGCGGCGGCCATCATCACCATCATCACGGCCATGGCCACAATCACGACCATGGCCATGGCCATGGCCACGGCCATGAGCATGGCCATGAGCACTGTGATAGCGAGGGCGGCCATCATGAGCATTGAGGCAATCATGATCGTGGCTAGCGCGCTGATCGGCATCGGTGTGTACGGCGCGCTGTCGCAGCAGTCGTTCGTCATGCTGATGATGGGCCTGGAACTGATGCTCAACGGCACGCTGCTGGCGGTGGTTGGCTTCTGGTCCCGCACGGCGGCCGGCGTGCCCGAAGGCCAGTTGCTGGCGATCGTGGTCATGGCCGTGATGGCGATCGAGATGTCGATCGGCTTCGCGCTGGTCGCCGCCGTTTACCGCAAGCGCCAGGCTGACGTCACCGAAGGCCTGCCGACGATGAAGCACTGATGCTCTGGGGGTTGCCAGTCATTCCGCTGCTGGCCGGGCTCGGCCTGTTCCTGGCTGCGCCCGAACGGCGGGGCACGCTGACGGGGGCCGCCGTCGCGGCGATGGCGGTGACGCTGCTGCTGGCGATAACGGCCGTGGCGGGCGACTGGCAGGCCACGCTCGTCTGGAGCCCGGCCCTGCAGTTACAGGCCGGGCTGCCCCCGGTCGCCGCCGTGATGGCCGTGCTGGTGCCGGCGGTGGCGCTGCCAATCGTCCTCTATGCAGGTGTCCATGAGGCAAGTCAGGGGCTGGCCCGGCTGCTCGCGCTGCTGCTGGCCTTCGTCGGTGCCATGGAGCTGCTCGTCATCGCCGGCGACTGGCTGACCCTGCTCATCGGCTGGGAGCTGGTGGGCGCCTGCTCCTGGGCGCTGATCGGCCACCAGTGGCGCGACGCGGCCAACCCGCAGAGCGGCCTTTATGCCTTCATCACCACGCGGCTGGGCGATCTGGGGCTGTTCATTGCCGCCATGGCGGCGTTCGCGGGCACCGGCTCACTGGCCTTCGCCGATCTCGGCGCGCTCGACGGCGTGCTGTTGCAGGTGCTCACCGTCGGCGTTGTGGTCTCGGCGGCGGCCAAGTCGGGCCAGGTGCCGTTCGCGCCCTGGCTGTTTCGGGCCATGGCCGGGCCGAGTTCGGTTTCCGCGCTGCTGCATGCGGCGACCATGGTGGCCGCCGGCGCTTATCTGTTGTTGCGATTGCAGCCGCAGCTTTCGGTCGTGGGCTGGTTTGGCCCGGCGGTGTTGACGATTGGTCTGATAACAGCGCTGGCCGGCGGGCTTGCCGCCATGCTGCAGGATCACGCCAAGAAACTGCTGGCGGCCTCGACCTCGGCCCAGTTCGGGCTGATGTTCATCGCTGTCGGCGCTGGCTATCCGCTCATCGCGCTCGCCCATCTGGTGGCCCACGCCGCGTTCAAGGCGCCGCTGTTTCTGGCCGCCGGCAGCGCCGGTGAGCGCGCCGGGACCTATCAACTGGCCGAGATGCGCGTGGGGCGTGCCCTGCCGGTGCTCGCCGGCCTCACCGCCATTGCCGCGCTGGCGCTGGCCGGCGTGCCGCCGCTGGGGGCGGCCTGGACCAAGGAAGCCATCGTCAGTGCCGCTGGCCATATTCATCCGTTGCTGGCGGTCGCGGTGATGCTCGCCGGCGGCTTCAGCGCTGCCTACGCGGTGCGGTTTCAGTTGCTGGCCTTTGGCTGGTCGCAAGACGCGCAAGGTGCGGACACGCGCTGGCAAACGGGCGCAATCGCGCTGCTGGTGGCCATGACCGCGGTGCTGTCGCTGCTGTGGCTGCCGGCCAGCGAGCGTGTGCTGACCGAGACGTTAGGCCTGTCGCTACCCGCCGCGCCGCCCTGGGAATGGATCGCCTCGCTGCTGGTCCTGGCGTTGGGCCTCTATGTGGGGCGTTTGCTCTCGGCGCACCCCGAATGGCTTGCGGAACACCCGGAGGCGGCCCGCACCGCCGATTGGCTGGGATTGCCGACCGCGATACGCGTCCTTGTCATTCAGCCGGTGATGGGGCTGTCTCGTCGGCTCGCCCGATACGACGATCACGGCGTTGATCGTCTGCCCTGGCTGGCCGCTGCCGTGGTGCAAAAAATCAGCGCAAGGCTGGCCGATTACGGCGAGGCGGCCGCCGATACCTTGCCCGGCGGGGCGGCGGCCGTCGGCCTGTGGCTGGCCGATCTCGGCGGGCGCACGGGCGAATGGCTGGCAGACGGGCTGGCCGAAGGATCCGCGCGTCTGGTGGCCGTCGGCGGCGCGGATACCCGGCGTCTGCAGACCGGCCTGTCGCATCACTACTATGCGCTGATCGCGGTCGGCTTCGTTGTGCTATTCGTTCTGGCTCTTTGGTGGATCTGACATGCTGACACTGGTGGTTCTCGTCCCCTTGCTCGCCGCGCTCGCGCTGGTGCTGTGGCCCGGTGTTTCGGCGGCCACCGCCCGCGGGTTCGCAACCGCGATTGCCACAATCCCGCTGTTGCTGCTGGTCGCGGTCTGGGCCGGCTTCAATACCGACACCGGGGCGCCGGCGTTCCAGTCGGTGGTCGAGGTGCCCTGGATTCCGGCGCTCGGCGTGGCCTGGCGCCTCGGGGTGGACGGCATCGCGCTGTCTATCGTGCTCATGAGCGCACTGCTGTTCGTCGCCGCCATTGCCTGGCCGGCGGACACGCAGGGTCGGGCACGCGCCTATTACGCCTGGTTTTTGTTCCTCATGGGGGCATCGCTGGGGCTGTTTCTGACCCTCGATCTGCTGCTGTTCTATGTCTTCTTCGACCTCAGCCTGGTCGGCATGTATTTTCTGATCGGGCGCTGGGGCCACGGCGATGCGCGCCGGGCCGCGCTCAAGTTCTTTGTCTACACGCTGGCCGGTTCGCTGCCGCTGCTGCTGGCCATTATCGCGCTGTATCTGTCCATCGAGCCGCATACCTTCGATATGCGCGCGCTGATCGCGGCCCAGCCGGTGGCGGGCATGGACCTGCGCGCCGGTCTGATTCTGCTTGGTTTCGTGATCGCCTTTGCCATCAAGACGCCGTTGTTCCCGGTGCATACCTGGCTGCCGCCGGCCCACGTCAACGCCCCGGCGCCGGCTTCGGCCATCCTAGCCGGCGTGCTGCTGAAGATGGGCACGTACGGGCTCATTCGCATCCCGTATTCGATGATGACGGCGACCTTTGGCCGCTACGCGCTGTGGCTCGGCGTGCTGGCGGTCATCTCCATCCTCTGGGGGGCGCTGGTCGCGCTCGCGCAAAAGGATTTCAAGCGTCTGATCGCCTACACCTCGATCAATCATATGGGTTATGCGGTGCTCGGTATCGCCGCGGCCGGCGCGCTGGTCGACGGCGAGGAGGCCGCGCGGGCACTCGCGCTCACGGGTGCGACGGTCGAGATGGTCGCCCACGGCCTGATCACCGGTTCGCTGTTTCTGATCACCGGATCCTTCTGGCAGCGCACTCAGAACTATGCGATCGATTACTACGGCGGCCTGGCGCAGCCCGCGCCGCGCCTGACCGGGGCGATGATCGTGGCGGCGTTCGCCAGTCTCGGCCTGCCGGGCCTGGCCGGCTTTGTGGCCGAGTTCCAGATTTTTGTCGGCACCTTCGCGATCTATCCCTGGCTGGCCGCGATCGGCCTGCTGGGCATCCTGATCACCGCCGTGCTGTTCCTGAAGATGATCCAGCAACTGTTCTTTGGCGAGCTGCCGGACAAGCTGGCCGGCTTTACCGATCTGCACGCGGTCGAGGGCGTGATCCTGCTGGCGCTGCTGGTACTGGTGGTGGTGATCGGCGTCTATCCGATGTGGCTGCTGGAACTGATCAACAGCGCGAGTACCGTCCTGGTCGGAGGGCGCTGAGTTGTCGCCGGTTCCCGTTCTACCGGAGATCGCGGTCCTGGTCACGGCGGTGGTCACGCTGCTGACCGCCGCCTTCGTGCCCCAGCGTCTGCAGTGGCTGGGCGCGCCGCTGGCGCTGATCGGCCTCACCGTGGCCACGGTACTCGCGATCGCCCAGCTCGGCGGGCCGCCGCAGTCGGCCTTTTCCGGGGTCTGGGCGCTGGACGGCGCGGCTATCTGGGGGCGATTGCTGATCCTCGTCGCGGCCGCGGTGTGCGTGCTGCTCGCCCCGGCCTGGTTCGCGCGCGATCGGCGCCACGGCGAGTACTACGCCATGCTGCTGCTGTCCACGCTCGGCGTGCTGCTACTCGCCGGGGCCATGGACATGCTGCAGCTCGTCATGGGCGTGCTGTTGTCGTCGGTGACCGGCTACGTGCTGGCGGCCTATCACCGCGACTGGGCGCTGTCGGTCGAGGCCGGCATGAAGTACTTTCTCATCGGCGCGCTCACCAACGCATTGCTGGTGATCGGCGTTACCCTGCTGTTCGGCCTGTTTGGTACCACCGACTACGCGGTGCTGGCCGCGGCGCTCGACGGCGCGCCGGGTCAGGCGATGACGTTACTAGCGTTGACCCTGGTCGTGATCGGCATCGCCTTCAAGCTCGGCGCGGTGCCCGCACACGCCTGGCTGCCCGATGTCGCCGAGGGCGCCCCGGCGCCGGCCGCGGCCTTCCTCACGGTCGTGCCCAAGATCGGCGCCGGCGTCGCGCTGATTCGGCTGTTGGAGATCTTTCCCGCCGACATGATCGCCTGGCGGCCGATTCTCGCCGTGCTGTCGGTGGCGACGATGACGCTCGGCAACCTGGGCGCGCTGGCCCAGACCGATGTGCGCCGCCTGATCGGCTGGTCGTCCGTCTCCCAGTCCGGCTATGCGCTCATGGCGATCACCGTCGTCGGGCTTAGCGCTCAGGCCCTGCCGGCCCTGCTGTTCTTTCTGGCCGGCTACGCCGTCGCCAACCTGGCTGCCTTCGCCATGATTACCTGGCTGCGCGGGCGCACCGACCTGGCCCACTACGCAGGCCTCTCGGCGTCGCGACCGCTGGCCGCGGCCGTACTGGTAATCGCTTTTCTGTCGCTCGTCGGTATTCCGCCGCTCGCCGGCTTCGTCGGCAAGCTGATGCTGTTCGTCGCCGCCATCGACGCCGGCTACGCCTGGCTGGCCGTGGTCGCCGTGATCAATACGGTGATCTCGCTGTTCTACTATCTGCGCGTGCTGGGCCCGATGTATTTCGACGACGCCGAGGCACCGGTCCATACGCTCGGTGTATCGGCGGCCGTGGCCATGCTCGCGGCCGGTCTGCTTACCGTGCTGGTTGGCATGCTCGCCCAGCCGCTGCTGGCAGCGCTGGGATCGGCGGTTTTGTTGCCTTGAGTCGCAGCCACCGGTGTTCAGCCGTCCGTCGGAGGTTCCGTTTGCGCCGGCCGTACGTTTGGAATGCTGGTTTCACTACCGTGCATCTACGTGGAAGCAGGACCGGGCGACGATCTGTTGTTTTGGCCAAAATTAAGTGCCGATAAGGAGATACCGAATGCGCTATTTATCGATTCTTTTGTTATCGGCCGGCTTGATACCTGTAACCGGTTGGGTTGCGCCCGCGGCGGATGCGAGCGGGGCCGCTAAGCCGCAGGGTGCGAAAGTGGCGCTCGAAACCGTGATGCCCGAGCCGATCTACGTTGCCATTCAGAGCAGCGGTCGAGTCGAGGTGTTGCCGTCCGGCGAGACCTGGTCAGGCATCGAAGGCGCGCACTACGATGCGCTGAGTTCGGACGGCCGATGGTTGCTGGTCTCCGGGCTGAAAACCGGCAAGGCTTATCTTATCGACACACAGAGCGGCGAACTGAGCACCCGTATCGAGATCGGCGAGCTCGCCCAGGGGGTGAAGATCTCCCCGGATGACCGCTACGGGGTGGCGGTTGCCGCGAAACAGGGCACCATCGTCGTGATTGATCTGTCCACACAGCAAGTGGCGAAGACCATTCGTGTCGGTGACACGCCCCATAACATACGTTTCAGCGCCGACGGCGAGCTTGCCTATGTGACCCTGCAAGGGGAAGGCGCGATTGCCATGGTCGATATGCAAACACTGGAAAAGCGGCGCACGATTGCGACGCCGGGACTGGATACGCCGCACAATCTCGACTTCAGCGAGGACGGCCGGTACCTGTGGATCCGGGACTTTGTTGGTCGGGTCGGCGTGCTCGACCTGAAAACGAAGGAAATGGTCCAGACTTTCGAGGTCGGTGATGCCCATGGCGGGATCGACGTGATCCCCGGCGGCGAGTATGTGGCCACGAGCGCCATCGCTGGTTCAAAGGTTACCCTCATCGACGCCGAAGACCGCGAGATCGCCGCGCGAGTCGAGGTTGGCAACGGGCCCCATGGGGTGCGCGCCAGTGCTGACGGGCGGTATCTCTATGTCGCGGTCACCGGCGAGGACGCCGTTGCGGTGGTCGACATGCAGTCGCTCGAGGTGGTGCGCCACCAGCCCGTCGACGGCAGTTTTCCGTTCTGGATTGCGGTTCCCGGCAATCGCTGATGCGATTGCCGGGGCCTGGCCTATCGGCGGTTGGCAGCAGTGATGATGCGATGCGATAACGCCGGCCGACGGCCCGGTCACAGAAAAATCGATTGTGCCCTAAAAGCAACATGAGCCAAGCCATCCTGATCGACCAATAACCAACTGACATCATTGGAAATCAATGGGGTCGAACTTGTGCGCCCAAACTGTAACGGTTCCGGTCGGGCGGAACAGTCAGGCTGGTGCGCTCGGGTTCAACGGAGCAAGACATGATTCAATCCGCAGGCTCAAACGGTCGCGACCGGCAAGGTCCGCCGGACCTGAGCGAGTTGTTCAACAAGATCGGCAGCGGCGTGAGCGGCGTGCCTTTCGGCAGCAAGGGCATCATCGGCGTCGCCATACTGGTGTTGATGATCTGGGGCGCGTTCACCGCGTTCTATACCGTCCAGCCCGAGGAGCGGGCCGTGGTCAAGCGTTTCGGCGCGGTCATCGGCATCACCGACCCGGGCCTGCACTTCAAGATTCCGTTCGGCATCGATCAGGTGCAGCGCGTGGCTACCGAGCGGGTGCTCAAGCAGGAATTCGGTTTCCGCACCCAGGGCACTCGCACCAGCGGCAGTACCGGCTATAGCAGTCAGGAATTCGAAGACGAGTCGCTGATGCTTACCGGCGACCTGAACATGATCGATGTCGAATGGGTGGTCCAGTATCGCATCGAAGACCCGATCGAGTTCCTGTACGAAATGCGCGAGTCGACCCGCACGCTGCGCGATATCTCCGAATCCGTGATGCGCCGCATCGTCGGCAACATGCTCGGCTCCGAGGTGCTCACGGTCGGGCGCGTTGAAATCCAGCAGAAGGCGAGCGGCGAGATCCAGGAGATAATGAACGGTTACAACGCCGGTATCCGGATCAACACCGTGGAGATGCAAGACGTGGTCCCGCCGCCAGCGGTGCAGCCGGCGTTCAACGAGGTCAACGAAGCCCGCCAGGAGCGCGAACGCACGATCAACGAGGCGCAGAAGCGCGTCAACCAGGAAATTCCCAACGCCGAGGGCGCGGCCCTGCGCACCGTCGCCGAGGCCGAGGGCTATGCCACCGAGCGTGTCAATCGGGCGCTGGGCGAAAGTGCGCGCTTCTCCGCGGTGCTCGCCGAGTACCTGCAGGCCCCCGAAGTGACCCGTTCCCGGCTGTACCTGGAAACCATCAACGAGGTGCTGCCCGACATCGGCCAGGTGCTGGTCATCCAGGGCAGCCAGATGAGCCCGCTGCCGTTGCTCGACGTCAACCGCCGCGCCGGCAACGCTGGAGATGACAAATGAAATCGATACTCATCGCACTCGTTGCGGTCGTGCTGATCGCAGTCGGAAGCTTCGTGTTTTATACCGTCGATGAAGCCAAGCAGGCCATCATCGTCCAGTTCGGCGAGCCCATCGGCGGCGTGATCAGCGAGCCCGGGCTGAAGGTCAAGCTGCCGTGGCAGCAGGTACGCTATTTCGACAAGCGTCTGCTGGTCTGGGACGGCGACGTTACGCAGATTCCGACGCTTGGCCGCGAGTTCATCCTGGTCGATACCACGGCGCGCTGGCGGATCGCCGATCCGCTGTTGTTTTTGACCAGCGTGCGCGACGAGGCCGGTGCACGGACCCGGCTCGACGACATCGTGGACTCGGTGGTGCGTGACATGGTCTCGTCGACCGAACTCGAGGAAATCGTGCGCTCCAAGGACTGGACCGTGGATGTCGACACACTCGATGACCCCGCGCTGGCCGAGCGCTCGGACGTGAACCTGGAGAAGCAGCCCAAGCTGGGACGCGAACGGCTGGAACAGGAAATTCTCGCCCGCGCTCGGGATTCCATGCCACGGCTAGGTATCGAGCTCGACGACGTGCGCATCAAGCGGGTCAACTACATCGACTCGGTGCGAAAGCAGGTCGAAAGCCGGATGATTGCCGAGCGTCAGTCGATCGCCGAGCGATTCCGCTCCGAAGGCATGGGCCGCAGCCAGGAAATCCTGGGTAACATGGAACGCGATCTTCAGCGCATTCGCTCCGAGGCGGCTCGCAAAGCCGAGGAAATTCGGGGCAAAGCCGACGCCGAGGCCACCGGCATCTACGGCGAAGCCTTTGGTGCCGATCCGGAGTTCTACTCGTTTTTTCGCACGCTGGAAAGCTACCGGGCGCTAGGAAGCAACAGCACCATCATGCTGAGCGCCGATTCGGACTTCTTCCGCTACCTGGAGGAATCCCAGGTACCGTAAACCTAGCACTCTCTCCCAGCGAGAGTAGACAGACGGCCGTTGCTATTTGCCGAATAAGCTCGAAGAGGAGCAACGCGCCGATGGAATTATGTGAGATCAGCAAGAACTGACCGTTGACGAGCTTCGAGCCGCCAGGCGGTTTGCCAAGGTCTGGACGTCACGCGGTCGGCGCCCGGTACGGGTTAGCAGGGCACAGCGCCTACCACCTCAGGAGTGAAAGCATGAACCGACAATTAACCAAACTGTGGCTTGGCACGATCGTGGCGGGTGCCGCGATGGGCGCATCGGCTCTGGCAGCCGGCAATCAGGCCTTCGTGCCTATGGGTTCGGCAGACGCCGTAGCCGTCATCGATCTGGAGCACAATCAGAGAACTGCCACGATCACGGGCACTGTCAATACGCACGGCTCGGCATTGACGCCGGATGGCCGGTATCTGGTCGCCGGTAGCCTCACCCCTCGGGAACCTGCGGAGGCAGTCGAGCGTCCAGCGGGGGTCTCAGCGGACGAGCACGCGGCCCACCACGGCGGGAGTGAGGAGGCTTCCGCCGGTGCGCAGAACAGCGGATTGCTGTATGTAGTCGACACGAGCACAAATGCCGTGGCGCGCAAGCTGGAGGTGCCGGGGCCGGTGCACCATGTGCTGGTGACGGCAGACGGCCGTTATGCAGTTTCGACGCACCCCATGGGCGGCGGTGTCAGTGTTGTCTCCCTGGAATCGGGCAAGCTCGTCGCGACGATCGCGACTGGACCGAATCCCAACTATCTTGTCGAAAGCGGCGACGGCCGGTCCCTGATTGTGAGCAATGCGGGCAATGGCACTGTCAGCGAGATCGATACTGAGCATTGGTTCGTGCGGCGCAATATGCGCGTTGGCGGCAGCCCGGAGCACATGCTGCTCGCCTCCGATAGTAGCGATCGGCTTTATGTCAATGATGTCCAGAATGGACAAGTTGTGATGCTCGACCTCGCTTCAGGTAACGTTACAGACAGGTATGAGGTCGGAAAGGCGCCCCATGGCATTGGTTTGAGCCCGGACGGCCGCAATCTCTACGCCGTGAGCCAGGGTGACGATCGAGTTGTCCGGATCACTCTTGACGATGGCACCCGGCACAGCGCCGGGCTGGCCCCGGCACCTTACCATCTTGCTGTGACGCCAAAGGACGGCCGATTGCTGGTCACCAGCCGCGAGCAAAGCAAGCTCTGGGTGCTCGATCCGGCCTCTCTGGAGATCGTGCGAGAAATCGCGCTCGATGGCATCGGTCATCAGATTTCACTGGAAAAGCAATAGGCATCATGCTCACTACGTGATCAGTGAAGACGTCGGTCAAGCGCCGCGAATTCGATCTGCACGCTCGGAAGTGCCTGTTTCCTCTGCGACAACTAGCGCTGCCCGAGCGCTTGGCTTTTCCTGGCCTGGATTTTGCATTAATCCCATGCGCCATCACTTGTCTATTGATTCCACAGGGAATTTTCCTCAGTTGGTCATAATCGCCGATACGACACGCCTTAGGATCCGTCTCCATGTTCGTACACCCTGATATCGATCCCGTCGCCGTAGCCATCGGCCCGCTTGCCGTGCACTGGTATGGGCTGATGTATCTGCTGAGCTTTCTCATCGGCTGGGGGCTGGGTATCCTGCGCACCCGCCAGCCGCATGTGCGCTGGCAGCGCGAGGAGGTCGGCGACCTGCTGTTCTACGTCGTGCTCGGCGTGGTCATCGGCGGGCGCGTGGGCTATATGCTGTTCTATCAGCCCGGCCTGCTGCTCGAGAATCCGCTGCAGTTGTTTTATATCTGGCAGGGCGGCATGTCCTTTCATGGCGGCATGCTGGGCGTGTTCGCCGCGGCCGGCTGGTTTGCGCGGGCCACGCAGCGCACGTTTTTCGATATCACCGATTTCGTGGCCCCCATCGTGCCGGTGGGGCTGTTCTTCGGCCGGATCGCCAACTTCATCAACGGCGAGCTCATCGGCCGCGTCACCGACGTGCCCTGGGCGATGATCTATCCGCGGGTGGACATGGCGCCGCGTCATCCTTCCGAGCTTTATGAAGCCGCGCTCGAGGGCTTGCTGCTGTTCGCCGTGCTGTGGTGGTTTGCAAGCAAACCGCGCCCGCGCATGGCGGTGTCGGGGCTGTTTCTGGTCGGCTACGGCAGCCTGCGCTTCTTCGCCGAATTCTTTCGCCTGCCGGACGCCTTCCTTGGATTCGTCGCCTTCGACTGGATGACCATGGGCCAGTTGCTGTCCACGCCGATGATCCTGGGCGGCATCCTGCTGCTGGCGCTGGCCTATCGGCGGCCGCAGGGAGCGACGCCGTGAGCGCCCGTGACCGCGCCCAACAGTGCACCAAATAGTGCACTAGAGCAGCCCTATCTCGATATTACAGCGATGATAACGTCAAAGCGCTCGCCGACCATGAGATCGTGCCCTACATCTCGGACGCGCGTGAACGCCACAATCAATCGTTAGAACAACGGCTTGCCGAGTCGCCCGCGCGAACGGATTTTGAGGGGCCGATCGACGCGATGCGCCATCGAATGCGCACGCAAGCCGGCCGGGCCCTATACGCCCAACGCAAAAGCACGATCGAACCGACATTCGGGATCATTAAACACGTGTTGGGCTTTCGCCAATTCCTGTTACGCGGCCTGAAAGCGGTCCAAGGCGAATGGAATCTGGCATGTATCGCCTTCAACTTGAAGAAACTACATACCTTGGCTGGCTAAGGGGCGGTCCGCCTTTTTACCCAGTCGCGATATCAGCCCGTTCCGTGTGACGGGTGACAAAACCGCTAGACGACACACATAGGGGGGCCGCCAGGGCTGAGTCCGACGAACTCCTAGTCGAGATGAAACCGGACGACTTCCTCTAGCAGCGGTGTCTTGGTAAGCCGGTATGCGGAATTGACCCGACCAGTGGGTGTGAAGGTCAATTGAATCAAGCCGAAAAAACCGGCAAACCGCTCCAGGGTGCGTAGCGTGTAACACTGTCGCAGTTGCGTTTCGCCGTCGAAAAACGGGTGTGGCGGCAACTGATCGAGAAGCATTGGAAAAGCGCGCAGGAAGGCGTCTTCGTAGAATCGTGCGCCGTGCTCATCATCGCCGTGGCGGTGCAGCAGGTATAGGGTGAACGCGAACGCATGCTGGACGAAAGCCAGTTCGTCATAACCGTCGCCGTAGGCCCAGTTGAAGCGCGTGGCATGCGTGGTCAGCAGTACCGGATAGATACCATCCTGCGCGCGCAGACGCCGGGCCTTGCGGGTCAGCAGGAAGCGGCCCTTGTATTTGCGGACAAGACCGGCGAGTTGGGCGACCAGCCGGGTCACATGCAGGTCGTAAAAATCGTCTTCGCGGTTCACGGATCCTAGATCGGCGTAAGGGTCGCCGCGGTCCACGCTCGCATACTGGCAGTGCGCGTGCTGACAGAACGCGCGTGGCAGATTGCCCTTGGCCGTGGTCCGCAAGCCATCTTCGCCGATCGCATCCGCCAGCGCGTCGAACAGAATCATCACGGGCGCCTGCGCAGCCGGCACGCCGGATTGCGCGAGTTCAAGCCGATGCGGCGATGTCAGCGGCGTATACAGCAGATCCGACATCTGCGCCGGTGACAGGCCATCGAAGTCGTCGAGGCCGGCCGCGTTGGTCTGCGCGACATGGGATGCAACGAAGGCCTGGGCGTCGGCTTCGCCGGTGAACCGCTGGTCGCCCAGCGCGGTCTTCAGATCTTCGACGGCGGCGCTCGCGTGGCCCGCGCCGGGCGCGCCACAGCAGTGTTTGTATTTTCGGCCACTCCCGCAGGGGCAGGGGTCGTTGCGGCCGGTTTTGTGGGCGGACATAGGGACGGTTTATTCGGAGTCGGACATGCTCACGATAAACCCGAAACGGAGGAATTGTCGCTGTCGGGCTGCGATCAGCGATTGGGTCGCCGAAGCCATGGCCAGATATTCGATCATCGAAACGCCTTTTTGTTGATAAAGGCGCTGCTGGCGGCGCTGGGTTCGGCGGTGTTGCTGCCTTGATCCCGAAGCCATCCGGATCGGATCGTCCAGTAGTGTCCCTGGCTGGCTAGCCGATTGCTCGGCCCGTATGCGGTCGGGCGTCTTCGCGAGAGATCGTCTTGCAATCCATCACACTGGATCCTGTTTGCGGACTGGTTTGATCGGGCACAAAGCGTTAGACTGCGCGTGCGCCGTTTCCACTGAGCAAACATGATTCAATCCGCAGGTTCAAATGGGCGCGGCCAGCAAGGTCCGCCGGACCTGGCCGAGTTGTTCAACAGGGTCAGCAGCGGCGTGAGCGGCGTGCCTTTCGGTAGCAAGGGCATCATTGGCGTCGCCATATTGGCGCTGATGATCTGGGGCGCGCTCAGCGCGTTCTATACCGTTCAGCCCGAATAGCGGGCCGTGGTCAAGCGTTTCGGCGCGGTTATCGGCATCACCGACCCGGGGCTGCACTTCAAGATCCCGTTCGGCATCGATCAGGTGCAGCGCGTGGCCACCGAGCGGGTGCTCAAGCAGGAATTCGGTTTCCGCACTCAGGGCACTCGCGCCGGCGATAGCACTAACTACAGCGGTCAGCAGTTCGAAGACGAGTCGCTGATGCTTACCGGCGACCTGAACATGATCGATGTCGAATGGGTGGTCCAGTATCGCATCGCCGACCCAATCGAGTTCCTGTACGAGATGCGCGAGTCGACGCGCACGCTGCGTGATATATCCGAATCCGTGATGCGCCGCATTGTCGGCAACATGCTTGGCTCCGAGGTGCTCACGGTCGGCCGCGTCGAAATCCAGCAGAAGGCGGGCGGCGAGATCCAGGAGATCATGGACGGCTACAACGCCGGTATCCGGATCAATACCGTGGAGATGCAGGACGTGGTGCCGCCGCCGGCGGTGCAGCCGGCGTTCAACGAGGTCAACGAGGCGCGCCAGGAGCGCGAACGCACGATCAACGAGGCGCAGAAGCGCGTCAATCAGGAAATTCCCAACGCCGAGGGCGCGGCCCTGCGTACCGTTGCCGAAGCCGAGCGCTATGCCACCGAGCGCGTCAACCGGGCGCTGGGCGAAAGCGCGCGCTTTTCCGCGGTCCTCGCCGAGTACCTGCAGGCGCCCGAGGTGACCCGTTCACGGCTGTACCTGGAGACCATCAACGAGGTGCTGCCCAATATCGGCCAGGTGCTGGTCGTCCAGGACGGCCAGATGAGCCCGCTGCCGCTGCTCGACGTCAACCGCCGCGCCGGCAACGCTGGAGATGACGAATGAAATCGATAGTCATCGCACTCGTCGCGGTTGTGCTGATCGCAGTTGGAAGCTTCGTGTTCTATACCGTCGATGAGGCCGAGCAGGCCATCATCGTCCAGTTCGGCGAGCCTATCGGCGGCGTGATCAGCGAGCCCGGGCTCAAGGTCAAGCTCCCGTGGCAGCAGGTCCGCTATTTCGACAAGCGTCTGCTGGTCTGGGACGGCGACGTCACCCAGATTCCCACGCTTGGCCGCGAGTTCATCCTGGTCGATACCACGGCGCGCTGGCGGATAACCGATCCGTTGCTGTTTTTGACCAGCGTGCGCGACGAGGCTGGTGCACGCACCCGGCTCGACGACATCATCGACTCGGTGGTGCGCGATATGGTCTCGTCGACCGAGCTCGAGGAAATCGTGCGCTCCAAGGACTGGACCGTGGATGTCGACGCACTTGACGACCCCGCACTGGCCGAACGCGCCGACGTGAACCTGGAGAAGCAGCCCAAACTGGGGCGCGAACGGCTGGAGCAGGAAATTCTCGCCCGCGCCCGGGATTCCATGCCGCGGCTGGGTATCGAGCTCGACGACGTGCGCATCAAACGGGTCAACTATATCGACTCGGTGCGCAAGCAGGTCGAAAGCCGGATGATCGCGGAGCGTCAGTCGATTGCTGAGCGCTTCCGCTCCGAAGGCATGGGCCGCAGCCAGGAAATCCTGGGTAACATGGAACGCGATCTTCAGCGCATTCGCTCCGAGGCGGCCCGCAAAGCAGAGGAAATCCGCGGCACAGCCGACGCCAAGGCCACCGGTATTTACGGCGAGGCCTTCGGTGCCGATCCCGAGTTTTACTCGTTCTTTCGCACCCTGGAAAGCTACCGGGCACTGGGGCAGAACAGTACCATCATGCTGAGCGCCGATTCGGACTTCTTCCGCTATCTGGAGGAATCCCAGGCACCGTAAACCAGTGTCTTCCCCTGCCGGTTTGTCAAGGCGCGAATAAAACGGGCGAGATTCAACTGCTTGCGTCTATCGTTTTGAGGTGCCCAGGTCGTGGACTTGGCGATCGATGATAAATAGACCTACCGGTCGGAAAAGACACCTAGCTTCTTCGACAGCTTCATGTTCTCGCGGTAATCGATCGGGATGACCACCAGCGACGGGCCGGGGGGATTCAGGGCGTCGTCGAGCGCGCCGCGCAGATCGCGCGCATTGACCACGTACTGACCCTGCCAGCCGAAGGACTCGGCCAAGCGCAGCCAGTCCGGATTGCCGAACGCCAGATCGGTATGGCTGCCGAAGTGTTCGTCCTGTTTCCAGGAAATCAGGCCGTAGCCGCCGTCTTCCCATACGAGCATGGTGATGTTGGCATCAAGCCGGCGCGCGGTTTCCATTTCTTGGGCGTTCATCAGAAAGTCCCCATCGCCGACGACGCCGAGAACACGATGCTCGCCCGAAACCAGGCTGGCGCCGATGGCGCCGGGCAACGGCATGCCCATGGAGCAGAAACCGTTGGGAATCAGGCACGTGTTCGGCTCGTTGCAATGGTAATGACGGCCGACCCACATCTTGTGCGCGCCCACACCACACAACAGGATGTCGTGCGGTCCGAGCACCTGGCGGACGTCCCAGACGGCTTTCTGCGGACGGATGACGCCTTCGGTGTCGTCGTCGGCGTGTTCTTCGATGTCCGCACGCATGCGCTCGCGCGCCTCGCGCTGCACGGTGAAATCGTAGTCGGGCACGCCGTCGCGCGCGAAGCGCCGATCGAGCTGCCATAGGGCGTGGGCGATATCGCCAACCAGTTCCGCCGCCGGATGGTATTCGTAGTCGATCTCGGCCGGGTCGAAATCGATATGCACGATGGTTTCGGTCGCGTCCGGGTTCCAAAGCTGGGGTGGATACTCGACCAGATCGTAGCCGACCGTAATAACCACGTCAGCGGCGCGCACGGCATCGGCGACATGATCCCATTGGCCCAGGCCGATGGTGTAGAGCGCGTGGTCGGCTTCGTAGTCGACCGCGCCTTTTCCCATAAAGGTTGTTGTTACGGGAATGCCGGTACGTTCGGCCAGCTTGCGCAACTGGTTCGAGGCGCGCTTTCGGATCGCCCCGTTGCCGGCAATGATGATCGGTGAGCGCGCTTTGCGGATGATGTCGTAGGCCGCATCGCTGATTTCGTCGTCCGGGCCGGGGCGGCGAAAGCGCCGCGGTTCCATGGGCGTGGCCGATGTCGGCATCTTTGCAATGTTTTCGGCCAGCTCGATGTGCACGGCACCGGGTTTCTCGCCGCGCGCGGTGCGCACGGCCTTGCGCACGATTTCGGGAATACTGTCTGCGTGGTGCACCTGCTGCGCCCATTTGGTCACCGGCTTGTACATCTGCACCACGTTCATGATCTGGTGGCTTTCCTTGTGCTGGCGCGTGGTCGCGCCCTGGCCGGTGATGACCAGCAACGGCGCGTGGTCCATATTGGCGTCGGCCACGCCGGTGATCAGGTTGGTCGCCCCCGGCCCGAGCGTGCCCAGACAGACCGCGGGGTTGCCCGTGAGCTTGCCGTAAGCCTCGGCCATGAAAGCTGCGCCCTGCTCGTGCCGGGTGAGGATGAAGCGGATGCGCTTTGAGTGTTGCAGCGACTGAACGAAGTCGGCGTTCTCCTCGCCGGTCACGCCGAAGATGTATTCGATGCCTTCGTTTTCCAGGCACTGAACAAACAGGTCGGATGCTTTCATTGACGGTCTCGCCAGGGTTGAATCGGGTAGCGGCGGGCAAAAGACCTGCCGTCGGAACACTCGCGCTACGATAGCAGCCATGTCGTGTCGATACGCTGATCGTGGACGAGGAACTGACCAGGTGGCGATCGCTGGGTTGACTCCGTATCCACGTACTGGGTGTAGCATTCGTCCAGATGGCCGGTTAGCGGTACGAGGTCGATGGATGCAGCCGTTGCGCCGACCATTACAACACCATGAGCTGACAGGAGAACACGATGCTGCAACTGAAAGTCACGGGCATGAGCTGCGGGCACTGCGAGAAGGCGGTCGAGACGGTCGTTGCCGACGTACCCGGCGTGGAGCGGGTGGTCAGCGTGAGCCGCGCCGACGAGCAGGTCGTCGTCGATGGCAGCCCTGATCCGAGCGCGGTGGCCGACGCGATCCGTAGCGAGGGCTACGAAGCGCAGGTGGTCTGACGCACCGACGTCGTCCGCGATACGCACCACAGGCATTACGAGAGACATGACGCCATGAGCGAGGAACTGGTTTTTACCGTCGACGGCATGAGCTGCGGCGCCTGCGTGAGCCGCGTCGAGCGCACGCTCGGCAAGCAGGGCGGCGTCAGCGACGCGCAGGTGAACCTGACCACCGGCAAGGTCCGGGTCACCGCTGATACCGCTCAGGCCGACATCGACGAGATCCTGCATGCCGTAAATGACATCGGTTATGAGCCGGGCGTCTGCGAGACCGAAATCGAAATCGGTGGCATGAGCTGTGGCGCCTGCGTGAGTCGCGTGGAGCGCGCGCTGCGGCGCACCTCCGGTGTGGTCTCGGCCAGTGTCAATCTGCCGATGGAAAAAGCGGTGGTGCGCTATTTGCCCGAGACCACGACCCTGGCGAGCCTTGGCGAGGTCATACGCGAGGCCGGCTACGCGCCGCGTCTGCCCTCGAGCACCGGCGAGGCGGCGGACGACAGCGAGGATCGCGAAGGCCGTTCGATGCAGCGCCGCGTGTGGTTTGCGGCCGCGCTCACCCTGCCGCTGGCCGTCGTCGGCATGGGCAAGATGCTGCCGGGCCTCGGCGACTTCATGCTCGGCGTGCTGCCCGAACGCGGCTGGATGCTGATCGAGCTGCTGCTGGTCACGCCGGTGCTCTTCTACGCCGGACGGTCGTTCTACACCCAGGGCTGGGCCGAGATGCGCCACCTCAGCCCCGGCATGAACAGCCTGGTGATGATCGGCGCCTCGGCCGCCTACCTGTACTCGCTGCTCGCGCTGGCCGTGCCCTGGATCTTTCCCGAAGGCACGGCGCACAGCTATTTCGAGGCGGCCGGGGTGATCGTCACGCTGATCCTGGTCGGCCGCTACCTGGAACACATCGCCAAGGGCCGCACCTCGCAGGCGATCAAGAAGCTCGTCAGCCTCCAGGCGCGGACCGCGCGCGTATCGCGCGACGGCGGAGTTGAAGAGATCGCGGTCGAGGCCGTTGTGCCCGGCGACACCGTCATCGTGCGTCCCGGCGAGCGCCTGCCGGTGGACGGCGAGGTGATCGAGGGCGACTCCTACGTCGACGAGTCGATGATCTCGGGCGAGCCGGTGCCGGTACGCAAGCAAGCGGGCGACGAGGTCGTCGGCGCGACCGTGAACAACAGCGGCTCGCTCACCTTCCGCGCGACGCGGATCGGCGACGATACCGTGATCGCGCAGATCATCCACACGGTCGAGCAGGCCCAGGCCGACAAGCCGCCCGTGCAGATGGTGGCCGACAAGGTGGCCGGCGTGTTCGTGCCGATCGTCATTACGATCGCGCTGATCACCTTCGGCGTGTGGCTCGCCGTCGGCCCGACGCCGGCCCTGTCGTTCGCCTTCGTGGCCGCCGTCAGCACGCTGCTGATCGCCTGCCCCTGCGCGATGGGGCTAGCGACCCCGACCGCCGTGATGGTCGCTACGGGCAAGGGCGCCGAGATGGGCGTGCTGTTCCGCCGCGGCGCGGCCCTGGAGGATCTCGCCCGCGTGCACTCGGTCGTCTTCGACAAGACGGGGACGCTGACCGAGGGTCGCCCCGAACTCACCGACTTCGAGATCGCACACAGCGGCAGCGACACGGATAGCGATGCCAACGACGCCCTGCGCCTGGTCGCCGCCGTCGAGGCCCGCAGCGAGCATCCGATCGGCGATGCCGTCGTCCGGGCCGCCCGCGAGCGCGGTCTCGAGGTACCCGCCGTCGAGCAATTCCAGGCGATCAACGGCCTCGGCGTCGAGGCCCGGGTCGAGGGTCGCTCGGTCCACGTGGGGTCCGGGCGTTACATGGAGCAGCTCGATGTCGATCCGGCCCCGCTGGCCGACTCGGCGAGGCGCTTTGCCGACGCGGCGAAAACCCCGATCTATGCGGCGGTCGACGGCCGGCTGTTGGCCGTGGTGGCCGTGGCCGATCCGATCAAGGCGAGCAGCGCCCAGATCGTTCAGGCTCTGCACGACCAGGGCCTGGAGGTCGCCATGCTCACCGGCGACAACGAGACGACGGCGCGGGCGATCGCGGACCAGATCGGCATCGACCGGGTCATGGCCGAAGTCCTGCCGGAACAGAAGGCCCGGGAGGTCCAGCGCATCCAGCAGACGGCAGGCAAGGTGGCCTTCGTCGGCGACGGCATCAACGATGCGCCCGCGCTCGCGCAGGCGGATGTCGGCATCGCGATCGGTACCGGCACGGATATCGCGATCGAATCCGGCGATGTCGTGCTCATGCGCGACGATCTGCGCGAGATCGTCAACGCCATCAACCTGGCACGGCGTACGCGGCGCACGATCCATCTCAACTTCGTCTGGGCCTACGGCTACAATGTGTTGCTGATCCCGGTCGCGGCCGGCGTGCTGTACCCGCTGACCGGCTGGCTGCTGAACCCGATGGTGGCCGCGGGCGCGATGAGCCTGTCCAGCGTGTTCGTGCTAAGCAATTCGCTGCGTCTGCGGCGTTTTCGCTCGCCGCTGGCCGGCGAAACCAGCGTAGCGGGGCCGCGCCGCGACCATTCGCACGCGCCCGCCGCCGACGATTTCAAACGGGCCGCCTGAGGCCCGGGGCCGGACGCAGCGGGTTAGCCGTGCCGGCCGGATATGCTGAGCGGCGGGCTCATCGTTCGCGGTCAACCGCTTGCCGGCACTGGATGTGCGACGATGACCGACATGGTTGATGCGGCTTCAAACGTGGATCGCGGCCGCCGGGCGATGCTCATCCTGCTGTCGGTGATCACCGTCATTTTGGTGGGTTGGGCACTGAAGATGACCTACGTGGTCACGATGCCGCTGACGCTGGCGTTTTTCGTCACGCTCGTGCTGCGGCCGCTGCAGCGACGCCTCAATAGCTGGCTGCCCCGGCCACTGCATTGGCTCAGCATTGTCGTCTGCATGGCGACCTTTCTGGCGATTCTCGGCGTGCTGGTCGCCAGCGTATGGTTGAGCGTGAGCATGATTCTGGCCAAGGCGCCGACCTATGCCGAGTCTGCCCGGCAACTCTGGGCTCAACTGCAGGCACTGGCCGAGCCCCATGCCATGCATGTGGGTATGCTCGCCGAGCCTATGCGTGATCTGACCGGGCGCGCGTTCGGCTGGGTGACCTCCGGTATCGGCTATTTGTGGCTGCTCATGGCCATGCTTTTTCTGGTCTTTTTCCTGGTCCTGCTGATGCTGATCGAGGCCGGCGAGTGGCGGGACAAGATGTCCGTCGGGCTCGGCGAGGCGCGTTCGCGGGCCATTATGGCAACCGTTTATACCGCCTCGGAGAAGGTACGTCGTTTTCTCGTGGTCAAGACCCTGGTCAGTGCGCTGACCGGCGCCAGCAGCGGGCTCTGGCTATGGCTGCTCGGGGTGGATTTTGCGCTGCTCTGGGGCATCCTGATTTTTCTGCTCAACTATATTCCCTATATTGGCTCGACCATCGCAGTGTTCGCGGCGGCGGTCATCGCTCTGCTGCAGTTCGGGCTGGGCTATGCGCTGGTCGCGATTTCTGGGCTGGTTGTCATCCAGCAGCTGTTGGGCAATGTCGTGGACCCCCGTTTGGCTGGACGCAGCCTGGAAATTTCACCCATCGTGGTGCTGGTTTCCATCGTGTTCTGGGGCTGGGTCTGGGGGCTGGTCGGTACCCTGATCGGGGTGCTGCTCACTGCCACCCTGGTCATCGTGTTCGAGCATATTCCCGCGTTGCGCCCGGTGGCTGTTCTGCTCAGTCGTCGCGCATCGGATGTGTCGCCGGGGTGAGCATATCCGGCCGGAAAGCACGAAAGATCGCGTACAACATCCGGCACGGCGCAGCCGGGTTCGGCGCTTGGAGGCGATTCCGGCCGTATATTCGCGAAAATAAACGGATGCCTGTGGCAACAGGGCAAGCCGACGATACCCGCCAGCATGGCGGATAGGTCGATGTCCACGCCCGGCATCGATACAGGAACCTCCCGAGGCCGGACGTGGCCGCAAGGCAGGGCGTGTCTGAAGCATCGGGCACTATCAGTGAGAGCTGTCTCACGCAGTTGTCTTCACAACACGGAAAAGGCAACCTGCCCACTGGCTTCGTGCGCAGCCCGCACGCGACTGTCATCGGCTCGTACCCGCTTGAACTAAAATAGAACCCTCGGTACGCTTATTCGAGTGGAGCCTCGTTGGTGTGTTCTGTTGTCGGAACTTATGTCAACAATAGCTTTCAAAGCTTATAAGATGCGTACCATAGCCACCCTGATATTGCTCGCCGTTGCGATAACGGCACAAGCTATTACGCCCCTGGCGTCGCATAGCGATAATCTCGCACTGGCTACGAAAGCTCATGCGGCCCAGCAAGCGTCACCGGCTGATACATCCTCTGCCATCGCCGCGACTGATGACGATCATGATAGCGGCGACGCATCGCGCGAGCACTGCCATATTGGCGGGCACTGTTCGCCAAGTGCGCTCGATAACAATGCGTTGTCATATCATGTACAGCACCCCCCGTCTGTGAGCACGGCGGGTCGCATCAATAGCGACGCCTTGCCGGGCTTCGCATCGTCTCCTTACCGTCCTCCGTCTCCTGTCTAGACCGCCGTACCGGTGCATAACCTTGCACCCGCTTGTCGATATTGTCGGTCGAACTCGATAAGCACCTCGGCACGCTCTCGACTGCCTAAGCCGGTGAGTTCGCACGCCTGGGCTTGATCTCCAAGTTCGACGAATTCATCCGATGCAATAGTGACCATCTGTTCTCAATGAACGTTGGATCCGTAGTACGGAGACTGGACATGTATTACCCAAAGAAAACACGGACCTTTATTTCATCCTTCTGTTTCGGCGCCGTCGCGCTTGGCGGGGCGAGCATCGCCTTCGCTCAGACCGGCAGCCTTGATCAACATCTCGATCACGGAGCGTTGAATAATGCCGACGTACAGATCGTGGCGACCGAGAACACGTTTAGACGCATCGAGCGTCCCGAAGCGTGGCGCACACCCACCGGTAAAGCGACTGCACGGCGGCTCGGAGGTAACCGCAACGATTCGACGACACGTGGTGAAACCGAAGGTGTGAAGGGAGGTGAAGACTACGACGTGTCTTCAGACCAGCCCGAGAACAGCGACAGTTCCGCCGAGCAGGCGGGGATCGATGACTCACGGAGTGATCGTGAAACGCAATCCAGCCCGGGCGGGTCAGGCAGCGCTCAACAACACGAAAGCCCTCGATCCCATATCCACGCGGGTCCCCATGGAAAGTGATTGGATAGCAGAGGCACGATGAGCCGTCGATGAATAGCGGGGCAGCATCCGCTGCCCCGCTCAATTGGGGGCGCCTGTCAATTTTGAGCCACCCGGCGTTACGTAATAGCAGCGAGGAGCTGTTGCCCAGCGGGGCGCTGCATAAAGAACCGTGGGTTATATCGATCCAGCCATATTTGCATTCCTTCTGTCGGTAGCGCACGAGGCTTAGAATGAATGGATTGTTTACACACACGTGAACGCGGCATCCGACCAAGGCTGCTGTCGGGACACCCAGAGTCAGGCCCCAGACCGCCCGCAGCAGCAACGGTGGCTCGCTGGCGCCGTTCGACAGAATGGTCGAGATGACCAGCGTGGCAGCGTCTGCAGATAGGCGCCGGTGGTCTCGACCAGCAGGTTGAGCACGTGCAGCGTGGGCCCGAACGCCAGAAAGAACAGCAGGATCACGCCGCGGAGCAGGATATTGAAATTGCTGATCAGGCGCACCCCGCGGCGCACAACGCCGGGATAAATGGCCTCGGCGGCGAAAGTACAGGCACGAACCGCGCCGATGACCCGCCATGCGGCGCCTACGGCCGCCCTTTGGCAGCGGCGTGGCCCGCGTTCGCGGAAGGCCGGATACCCATGGCAATCACGGTCAAGCCGAAGACGCCCGCCAGCAGCGAGGCCACCAGGATCGCCAGCTTGGCCGAAGTCACCAGCGCCGGGTCACTGAACGCGAGTGTGGCCACGAACAGGCTCATGGTGAAGCCGATGCCCGCGAGAACGGCCGCGCCATAGATCTGTGACCAGGTCACGCCCCTCGGCAGCTGTCCCAGGCCGGCGACAACAGCTACCCAGCAGGCGCCCAGAATGCCGAGTTGCTTGCCCAGGAACAGACCGGCGATGATACCGATTGAAACGGAATCGAGCAGTTGGCCCGCCGAGGCGGCATCGATGACGATACCGGCATTGAAGAAGGCGAACAAAGGCACCACGACCAGCGTGCTCCAGGGGTGCAGCCGTCGCTCGGTGGCGCGTAACGGCGAGGGAACGTGACAGCCGGGCACGCGCAGCGGGACGGCGAGGGCAATGAGCACGCCGGCGAGTGAAGCCTCGATGCCGGCCTTGAGCATCGCCACCCAGAGAACGGCGCCAAGAAGCGTGTAGACACCAGGACGCACACTGCGAGTCCGGTTGGCCACCACCAGACCCGCGAGTGCCAGCACTGCCGTTACCAAGGGGATCATCGACGGTGTTTCCCCGTAGAACAGGGCGATAATCAGAACCGCGGCGATATCGTCAAAAATCGCCAGCGCGGTCAGGAAGACCTTGAGGCTCGTCGGTACCCGCGATCCGAGTAGAGCCAGCAGGCTGACGGCCAGAACGATGTCGGTAGCCGTGGGAATCGCCCAGCCGTCGAGGGCAGCGGCATCGCCCCAGTTGATGCCGACATAGATCGCGGCTGGCGTCAGAAGGCCGCCCAGAGCCGCGAAGGCCGGCAACGCCGCACGTCGGGGCGTGGACAGATGCCCTTCCAGAAATTGGCGCTTGATCTCAAGCCCGACGATCAGGAAAAAGATCACCATCAGGCCCTGGTTGATCCAGTGCACCAGCGGCCCTTCCAGAATCAGCGCGCCGAAACGGAAATGGATCTGAGTGTCATGAACGAGTGTGTAGACCGGCGCAAGCGGTGAATTGGCTGCCAGCAGCGCGAGCACGATGGCCGCGATCATCAGCAGCCCAGAGGTCTGCTCGTAACGAAACAGTTGCCGCAATTTGATCATGGATTTTGAGTCTTTTCCGTCGCCATGGTTATTGGTTTCGATGTCGAGCGATCGGGTCGATCTGCGACGCCGGCGTGGCTGGATGTTTCATTCATTGGTGTATCCACCCTCTCGCGTGCGTGCTTGTCCGTTTGGTGGGCTACATGATTCGCTTTCAGTCCGGGCGGGTGGGTTCGTGGGCAAGCCGGTCCAGGGTTCGCAGTGGCCACGCGTCAGCGCGCCCGGCCGCGGCGCCTGCGGCTCGGTGCGTAATCCCCGGATCAGCGCGACTATCACCGCGATCAGCAGCAGCCCGACCGGCAGGCCGGCCACGATCGCCGCGGTCTGCAGCGCCGCCAGTCCGCCGGCCAGCAGCAGTACCCCAGCCAGAGCGCCGAGGGTCAGGCCCCAGACCGCCCGCAGCAGCAACGGCGGCTCGCTGGCGCCGTTCGACAGAATGGTCGAGATGACCAGCGTGCCGGAGTCGCAGGAGGTGATGAAAAACGTCGCCACCAGCAGAACCAGCAACGCGGAGATCAGGGCGGCGAAGCCTTCGGGCGCAATCAGTTCCACCGTGCGGTAGAGCGGCTGGGTCATGTCGCTTTGCAGCGGCGCGAGCAGATTCGCGCCCTCGAAGAGCTCCAGATAGAGGGCGGTGCCGCCGGTAATGGCCAGCCAGGCGAACGTGAGCAGTACCGGCACCAGCAGTACCCCCATCACGAACTCCCGCAGCGTGCGCCCGCGCGAGATGCGGGCGATGAACATGCCCACGAACGGCGACCAGGCGATCCACCAGCCCCAATAGAACAGGGTCCACTCCTCCTGCCAGCCGCTGTGTTGCTGCGCGTCGGTCCAGGTACTGAGTTCCGGCAGCGTCTGCAGATAGGCGCCGGTGGTCTCGACCAGCAGGTTGAGCACGTGCAGCGTGGGCCCGAACGCCAGAAAGAACAGCAGGATCACGCCGCTGAGCAGGATATTGAAATTGCTGATCAGGCGCACCCCGCGGCGCACACCGGAGACCGCGGAGCCCATGGCGATCAGCGTGATGATGGCCAGGATCCATAGTTCGCGCGTGACACCGGCCTCGGCACCGATCAAATAGGTTAGACCGCCTTCGATCTGCTGCACCCCCAGGCCCAGCGAGGTGGCGATGCCGAAGGCCGCGCCGAACACCGTAGCGATGTCCACGATCTGACCGAGCGGGCCGTCGGCGTGGCGGCCGAAGACCTCGTGGAGCATGGCGCGCGGCACCAGCGGCCGGCCACGTCGGAAAGCGAAATATGCCAACCCCAGTGCCATCAGCGCATAGACGCCCCAGGCGCTCAAGCCCCAGTGGAAGAAGGTCAGGCGCATGGCGGCCGAGGCCGCTGCCGGAGTCTGGCCCTCGGCGACGAACGGATTGGCCGCGTAATGGTTGAGCGGCTCGGCGATGCTCCAGAAAATCAGCCCGATGCCCATGCCGGCGGCAAACAGCATCGAAAACCAGGAAGCATAGGTGAACTCCGGCGCTTCGTCATCACTGCCCAGGCGCACATTGCGATAGCGTCCGAAGCCGAGCCAGAGGACGAAGACCAGCACGAAGCCGACGATGGCCACGAAATACCATCGGAAGGTCAGCAGCACCTGATTCTGGATACGATCGAACACGGCCGCAGACTGCTCGGGCCAGACCGCGCCGATACCCACAAAGACCAGAATCAGCAGTAGCGACACGGCGGTGGTCGTGCGGTTGATGCGCACGGGTGGTTCCACAGTCGTCGTGGAACGCGGCGTTTCAGCCATGAGGTGCTCCTTGGTTATTGCGTGGGTCTTGGTATGGGTGGTTCAACGCGACGGTCGGGCGGCGCGGGCCGCCTCGGCCTATCGTTTGCCGCATCAGGCGACGCCGGAGCTGAACCAGCGATACAGCGGCACGAACAGAATCGCCAGATACCAGCCGTACAGATAGGCCTCGATCAGCCCAATGACGAAGCCAGAGAAACTCAGCCACTCGAAGCCTGGCAACAAAGGCGCCCACGCCTGGTACATCTGCAGGCTCCCGGGTGCGATCAGGCCAAAGCCCACGCACAGCAGATAGCTGATCAGCAACAACAGCGACAGGCTGTTGCCCAACGGGCCGATCCGCAGGCGCTGCGTGGTTTGTGTTGCATTGCTCATGGTCAACCTCCGTCTTGTGCAAATGTCGTTGTGGAAACCGGCGAACCAACGCCACCGCTGACAACCTGGCGAAGCTGTTAAATCCCGAGGTATGTTCATGCCGACTGGTACGACGGCGAGCTCCGTCGCCGGCGATTTTCGACATGTCCCGGCATAGCCAGAAATCCCCACCCGGGGTCAATGCGCCACCGGAGACGACAGACGCCACTCAGGTAGGTCGCCCACAGCTACACGGGCACGACGGTTTCGAATGGCTGACAGCGGGAGAATCATTTGCATCGCGGGTTTACCTCCTGTTGCAGCCTTACCGGGAACCAAACCAATGTTTGATGGCGGTGCGAAAGCGTAACGGAAGCGCCCGCCAGAACAGCGGCAACAGGGTGAGCAGCCCCAGCGCCAGCACCGTCAGGACGGCGCCATGCAGATCGCCGGTAGCCAGTTCGTCGCCGAAGTGCGCCAGCACGAAGCTGGCCGGCAGGATGCCCAGCAATGTCGCGACCGCAAAGCGCCAGAGCGCAAGCGGCGTGAGCCCGGCCGCATAGCTGATCACATCGAAGGAGACAAACGGCAGCAGCCGGGTGGCGAAGACGAACGCCATCAGGACATTCTGGGAGGTGATGACGCGATTGAGCATGCCGGCCGAGGCCAGGCGCTCGCCCAGCCGGGCGCGCAGTGCTTCGTAGCCGGCCAGGCGGGCGATGCCGAAGGCGATCAGTGCCCCTGTCTCGGCGCCGGCGGCGACATAGAGCGTACCCCAGCCATGGCCGTAGGCAGCGCCGGCGGCGAGCGCGATTGGCGCGCTCGGGATCGGGCTCATGACGATGGCCACCGTCATCAGACCGACGATCAGGGCCGGGCCTGCCGGGCCCAGATCGATCACCAGCCGTTCGAGGGTCTCGCCGTCCAGCGCCTGCGCCAGCAGCCCCGTTTGCCATAACATCAGGGCCGCTACGGCAAAAGCGCCGAACAGGCCAATGCCCGCTGCGATTCGCCAGCGCGGCTGGCTCATAGCGAGCCCAGCATGAGGGCGGCCAGCGAAGTGGATAGAGCCGCGAGCACGTGTTTATCCATGGCACCCGGCAAAGCGTGGGCTACTCATCGCGCGCCTGACCATTTCCACCGGTGGCGGTCGACTTCAAGGCCGGCCAGTCGGTAAAGGCGACGATATACAGCACCACCAGATTGACCAGCGGGACGAATATCAGCAGGCTGAGCCAGCCGGAAAAGCCGGCCTTGGAAAAGATCTTCCAGAACGGCGGCAGGATAATGGCGATCCAAAGCAGCATGAACAGCCAGTGACCGCCGAACCACATACCATAACCGCCGGACCACATCGTTTCGTGCATCATGATTCATTCCTCTTTGTTCGGACGCCATACAAGTGCCCGTCACTGCGGCATCCGGGGCCGTTCAAGGGGTGCTTGTCCTGACCCTGTGCCTGCATCAATGCCCGCCCACGGCATTGGAATGCGGCGTTTACTGTACCCATTATCGGGTCGGCGACGGCTTGGTCGCCACCAATTGAATCGCCAGTATGGTCACCCCGATACCAACAGCCTGAATCCAGCCGAACCGCTCGTCGAAGAACAGGCCGCCCAGTAGCAAGCCGAAGATCGGTGTCAGGAAGGTGAAGGTATTCAGCCGGTTGAGCGAGGCCTGCGTGAGCAGATAGTGCCAGAGCGCCGTCATGAGCGCGGTGCCAAACACGACGAGGCCGATTAGACTGGCTATAAACTGTGATGTCCAGGCGATGTGCCAGCTTGTGCCGACGGCTTGTGCACCTACTGCCAACGCCATCGCGCCGAAGAGCAACTGCAGCCCGGTGACCATCAGCACGTCGGCGCGGCCCGTCAGCGCCTTGAGCAGGACATTGCCCATCGCGGTCCCTATGGCGCCAAGAATAATCCATACAAAAGCCTGTAGGTCAGCGACGGAATTGGGCCCCAAAAGGCTGGGCACGGACATCACCAGCACGCCGACAAACCCGAGCAACAGACCGATGCCGACACCTAAAGTCAGCCGCTCGGACAAAAAGATCGCGGCTAGCACGGCGGCAATCAAGGGCTGGGTGTTTGCGACAACCGTGGCCAAGCCCGGCGGTATTTTACCGCCCCCGATGAACATGCCACCGAGGCCGAGGCCGGTAAAAGTCAGGCCGGTGGCCACGATCAGTCCCAGATTGGCGACGCCGCTGGGCCAGGGACGGCCCAGACCGACGGCCAGAACAATAACGAGTACCCCCGACAGCGCTGCACGCATGGCCGCAAAGACCATTGGCGGGGCGTCGGTCAGGCCGACCTGGATAAGCGGAAAGCAGATCGCCCAGAGAAAGGTAACCAATACCGTAAGCACGACATTGCGGATCGCCATGGCTCAGACCGACGGGGACGAGCGAGACCTAGGTTCCGCTCGCGCCGGTTCGCGGAGCGCATGGGCGCACCAGGAAGGGCCGATGCACTCGTTCTCGCGCGGCCTGCACTGCGCCAAGCGGTGCTTATGAGACAGTATCGGCCGGAGCGTGCGACTGCGGCTGCAGGTCGGCACACACCAGGCGCGGATCATAGCCACCGCCGGGCCGCCCAGGCCACGGGTGCCAAGACACGGGCCATCGTCCGCTGTCTTGGCCAGGCGGTCGTGAATTCCTCGGCATCGGCCAGATCTGTCTCGAATTGCGTTGTCAACGCCGATGCGAGCGTGCGGTTGCGCGCGCACAGGTTGAGTTCGTGATTGACGAACAGACTACGATAATCGAGATTCGCGGTGCCTAGGCTGACCCAGTCGCCGTCGATCGTCACCGTTTTGGCGTGCAACAGACGTGTGTGATAGCCAAACACCCGCACACCTCGACATTGCAAACGCGCATAGATGCGCCGCGCGATCCAACGTATCGGGGCCACGTCGCTTTTCCTGGGGACCAGCAAACGGACCGACACCCCGCGTTCGGCCGCCTGTCCGAGGGCCTGCTGGGTCCATCCGTCGGGTACGAAGTAAGGGGTGGTCAGTTCGATATGGTGCTGTGCCGACGCGAACATGGCGGCGAAGACACAGCGCAGTCGGTGCGCGCAGTCAGCGGTTTTGTTCGGCAATACCACGGCGCTGGAAGAGTGCGCCTGCGGTAGCGCCCGCCAGAGGCAGCGTTGCCAGAGAGCCTCGAATGCAGCCTGTGCTTGCGTTGCCAGATCCCCGGTCATGGCGACATGGGTGTCTCGCCAGCGGCGTTCACCATAGTGTCGGCGCGAGTTCTCCCGGTGGATATTGAAGCCGCCGAGGAAGGCCTGGCGTCGATCCACGACCAGCAGCTTGCGGTGATTACGCTGGTTGTAGCGTAACGGGCGCGACCAGTGCCAGCGGTGGAACCAGCGTAACGTCACGCCGCTGTCCCGCAAAAAACGATCAAGGTCGCGCGAGGCCCAGAACAGCGAGCCGGCCGCGTCCAGATGCACGCGCACGTCGATGCCCGAGCGTGCGCGTTCGGCGAGGACGTCGGCAAGCGCGCGGCCGACCTCGTCATCGGCGAAGATATAGCTTTCCAGCACGACCTCGCGCTCGGCTGCGCGGATGGCCGCCTGCATGGCGGCATAGAGCGAATCGCCCTCGGTGAACAGGCCAAAAGACTCATCGCCCGGCCACAAGATTGGCTCGCAGCGGTCCCGGCGTGCCCGCGCGAACAGTTGTCCGGCGACAGACGTGCTCGAAGTGCCGGCTTGGTGACGCAGCCGAAAAGTCACCGCGTCTTCATTCCGTGTTGGCGATGACGCCGCACGTATTGCACGGGATTGAACTCGAACGCCTCGCGGCAGGCGCTCGAACAGAAATAATAGAGCGTGCCCTGATACAGGTATTCCTCGACCGCGGCGGTGTAGCTGACTTTCATGCCGCAAACCGGATCCGTTCGGGTGCGTTCATTGGTTTGTCTTTTCATCGTCCATCTTCTCCGTTGCCACTATCTTCTTTGCCGAGATCACGACTCGCGAGCGTTGCCGAATCGGCGATTGAGGCCGTTGTAAATAGGGCAGAAGACGAGCCCGGCGTAGGCGCCGAATACGAAACTTTCTACCAGACCGAGCAGAAAGCCCCACCAGGTCAACCATTCGAACGCCGGTAGCACCTGCTCGAGAAATGCATGCATATGCAGGCTTTGCGGTGTTACGAGTCCGTAAATGACGCAGATGATGAAGCTTACGGCGCCAAACAGGGCCAGCGCCCAGCTCACCAGCTTGGTATTAAGCATGTTCCGTCTCTCCTAAGGCCATATCGAGGGCGAAGCCGCCGATTGTCTAATGTTTGTGATTCGAATGCTCATCGGCCGGGCCTTTCTGGTCCGCCGATCGGTCTTTGGTGCCGCTGTCTTTTCCGTGGCCGCCATGCCGGCCGTGGCCGCCGTGACAACCGTGCCCGAACAGGTGCATACCGATAAATAAACCGCCGAACAGTACCCAGAACCAGTTATCGATCAACCATTCCATGAAAGCTCTCCTGTTGCATAAAAATACGCGTGTTCTCCGATGTTTCGCTTATATCGTCGGGTTTTCTCCGATGATTACCGTGTCGCGCTGTGTATATCGATAGGGCGGTACCACCAGATTCAGGGGCGCCGGTACGCCCTTGAATACACGCCCGGCAAAGTCGAACTTGGAGCCATGGCACGGACAAAAATAACCCCCGGGCCATCGTGGATCGAACGGCGTCTCGCCGACTTCGGGGCGGAAGTTCGGTATGCACCCGAGATGGGTGCAGATGGCCACCACGACGAAAATGTCCGGACGAACGGAACGCACCGGGTTTTCGGCATATTCGGGCTGTTGGTCCGCTTGAGAATCCGGATCCAGCAGGCGCGACTCCAGCTCGCCACTGCGCAGTCGCTGTAGCATGTCGGGCGTGCGGCGCAGCACCCACACCGGCTTGCGCCGCCATGTCACCAGCACTTGCTGGCCCGGCGCGATCGCGCCGAGCGCGACCTCGACCGGCGCGCCGGCGGCCCGGGCACGGGCGCTGGGTTGCCACGAGCGCATAAAGGGAACGGCCACAGCGACTGCACCGGTGGCGCCGGTCACGGCCAGCGCCGTGCTCAGAAAACGCCTGCGAGCCGTGTCCTTTTGTGTTGTTCTGAAATCCGCCATTGGTTTGCCTCTCGAGCGCGTGCCGCTGCGTTGTTACGCCTGCGCTGCCTGTGTGTGGGCCTGACACGGGTGCACGGGCCGGTTCTTGTCTTCCTGCGACATCTCGCGCGTCAGCCAGAAGCCCGCACCCAGCAGGATTGCGCCGCCATAGACCATGCTCTGGCCCGGCACCTCGGCGAAGATCACGAAACCCAGGGTCGAAGCCACGACCGGCGACACGATGATGTCGACCAGGGCATAAACGTTGGCGTTGATCGTCTTCAACACGATCGAGATACCGAAATAGGCGAAACCCGTGGAGACAACGCCAAGCCCGAGCGTCCACAGCATCACCGGCAGGTCGATTCCGAGTGTCGGATAGCTAATCATCGCCGTAATCGCGCCGGGACCGGAGATCAACACAAAGGGCGAGAGCACGAGTGCGGCGACCAGCAGCGACCAGGCGATATCGTTGCCGGTTTCGCTCTTGCCCTCATAGCGCATGTAGGTGACCATCGCGGCATAGATGACCCCGGTGGCCAGGGCGACGAAATTGCCCAGCATGTGGCCACCGCCGAGCGGATTGGCGAGGGCGATACCGGCCATGGCAATGGCGAAAATCACGATATAGCTCTTCTTGGCCTTTTCGCCCAGAAACAACGCCGAGAAGATGAACACGAAAAACGGCGCGATGCTCCAGAAGATCACCGCGTTGGCAATCGGCACCAGCGACATGGCGTAGTTGAATACGCCGCCCTGGGCGGCGATCAGTACGCCGATCAGCGCCGTATCCTTGACGTTGCCCCTGGGAAACCGCGGCCATTCACCGCTCGCTATAGCGCGTGCGACGAACAGAAAGGCCGCCGCGCAGGCCATGGCATAAAACGTCAGCGTCTGGATCGGAATCCGCCCATCGGTGAGCTTGACGAACACGCCGATGGTCGCCTCGGAGACCGTGATCAATGCCAGTAGCAGCAGTGTCTTCATGGTTCTGTCCTGCTCGGTGCTGCGCGCGTCACGTCAATCGCGGTTGCGTCGGATTCGTCAAGACAAATCGCCTCGACTTGCAGGGTGGCGAAAAAGAAACCGTATTCTTCCTTGAGCATGCCGTGGGCGGCCTTCAATACGGCCTGTGGATCGGCGCCCTCGGCGACTCGCAAATGCCCGGAGAATACATAGCGCCCGCTCGTGAGCGCCCAGGCATGCACATGGTGGGCATTGGCAGCGCCCTCGAGTGTCTCCAGGGCCTCGATCACCTCGCTTAGGCTGATATCGCCGGGCGTGCCCTCCATCAACAGATGCGCGGCGTCGCGCAGAATGCCCCAGCTCGCCCAGAGCAGCACAAAGCCGAACGCGATGCCGAGCAGCGGGTCGATCAGCAGGAAGCCCATGTATCGAATTACCAGGGCGGTGACGATGATCAGGATGCTGCCCACGAAGGTCTGGATGATATGCCACAGCGCGCCGCGAACGTTGAGATCGGTGCGGCTTTGCTTCCAGATCAGACCCAGCGAGACGAATTCGGTGAACAAGCCGCCGGCGGCCGCCCACAGCATGGGTGCGGTCGGCAGATCGACCGGTGCGGCCAGGCGCATCGCGCCCATGACGATCACGATCAACGCCATGCCGAGCAGAAAGCCGCCATTGACCAGCGCGCCGATAATCTCGGCCCGGTACCAACCGAAGCTGCGATCTTCATCGGCCGGACGATGCGCCAGCCGCGCGGCGACAATGGCTACCAACACACCGCCCACGGCCGAGAAGGTATGGAAGGCATCCGAAATTACCGCGATCGAACCGGTCCACAACCCGATTCCCATCTCGATAAAGAAATAGATGCCCGTCAGCCAGGCCGAGATTGCCATGCCGGGTCCGCTAGACGGCATGTGGCCCACGTGGCCGCTATGTCCCTGATTCATCATTTACTCCTGCGTTTGAGGCGTAATAAACGGCGCACGAAGATATGCGTCATGCGGCATCGTCGTCGTTACGATCGCGTGAGGCCGATGCGAGTCGGCGCCATTGGCCCCAGCGCGGGATAAACATCGGCACGCGGCGTTGATAGTCGCGATAGGCGTCGCCGAATTGGGCGAGCACCTGTTTTTCCTCGCGCCGCGCCAGCCAGGTGTAGACGAGCACAATCACCGGAAACAGGCCGACCGAGAACAGCGTGGGCCAGTGCACCACGCCTTCGCCGAACACGGCGAGAAATAGCCCGGTGTATTGGGGATGACGCACGAACGCATACAGTCCGTCGGTTACCAGCCGGTCTTCGTGTCGTGCCTTGTAGACCTGGCGCCAGCCCTGGATAAACAGGCCGATGCCGATAAAGACGAGCGCGTAGCCGAGCAGCATCGAGATCAACATGCCGGTTTCGCCCAGTCCGACCAGGCTTGACCAGAGGTTGGCGCTGGCGTAGTCGCCGTCCAGACCGAAGAAGCGCACCAGCAAATAGACCGTGAGCGGAAAACCGTACATCTCGGCGTACAGTGCAATGATAAATGCCTGTACTACGCCCGCGCCGGCCCATTCGCGCCAGTTCTGCGGTGCGAAATAGCGATAGAAAAGCCAGGAGATCAGCACGATGACGATCAGTGCGATACCCCAGGCGCCCGCGTGGTTGAATGATTCATTCATGACTCGGCCTCCTGTAAGGCGATGCAGTCGAAAGGCCCATCGCCGGAGCCCGGTTGCCGGCGGAGCGGATAAAAATCTGTTCTGGAGGGCGCGAAGCGCCAGCGCCGGGCGAGTCAATTAAGATGCCGGCTTGGGCCCCATAGCTAGTACGCATGTGATTCATCCTGCTTGGGAGGGCACTTCACGCTGGCGTAGCTGCAGAACACGCAGCAATCACCCGACCTGGGTTTGAGCAAGGTTTTACAGCTGACACACTCGTAAAAATACAAACAGGAATCGGTGGGCATGGTTTCCGTGCGCTGATGCCCGCAGATGGGGCAGGTAATGGTGGACTGACGCTGTATGGACTGCTCGGGCATCGTTCGAACCGTAGTCAAATGACAAACATGAAAAATTTCCCAGGCCGCAGATACCGCTGGCAGGGTCAAGCTTCCTGTGATCCAAACGCGCGTTGATATCGCCCGCTCGGTGTTTTCGCCTGCATGACTTATGTCGGCTTGCCCCCGTGTTGCCGATGCGGCCGGATGTAGCGCGCCGGCTCGACCTCGAACGCCTCCCGGCAGGCGCCGGAGCAGAAGTAGTAGGTCTTGCCGCGGAAGATGAATTCATCAGCGGCCGTGGTGTAGCTGACCTCCATGCCGCAGACCGGGTCTTGATGCGTAGGACGGGTTTTTTGTCGCTTCATATCGCCTCCTGATATAGGGATGGTTGGCTGGGTGAATAACGGGTATGGCCACTGTTGAGGTGGATTGCATCGCAACACTCGGTGGTCGAAGGAGGGGGCTTCCCCGGACACCGGGGCGTGCGATGCAATCCATGACGGTTAGTCCTGCGTCGGCTCTTGCTGGGCCTGCATCTGCTCCATCATCTGGCCCATCATTTCCTGCATCATGTCCATGCGCTTGTGCATCATCTGCTGGCGCTGTTCGATGGTCATGTTCTCGCCCATGCCGTTGGCGCCCATCATGCTGTGCATGCCGCCCATGGCCTTGTGCATCTGCTGCATGTGCTCTTGCATCAGGCGCTGACGTTCTTCCGAATCCTGGGTTTCGTGAATTTCCTGCATCGTCTGATGCATCTTCTGCATGCGCTCGTGCATGGCCCCTTTGTCCATGTCACCCATGCTTTGACCCATCTTCGAGCCCGTGGCCTGCTCGGCGTCGTGATGCCCCTGCTCGGCATAGGCCATGGGTAAGGCCAATGCAAATGTCAGGGTCGTTGCGGTTACAAGTTTTTTCATTACGTACTTCCTTGTCGTCATAGTGGTTAAGGACAGTGGCGGCTGGGTTGCCGGCCCGCCACATACCGGCATTGCGCGGCGCTAGGCACAACGGAACATTTCGTCAAGCGACCGACCCGAGCCTGGGTCCCTTCAAAGGCCGTTGCCGTCACGGCATACGTCCGTGTCGCGCTGGGTATGCTGTTTTGGCTCGTGGTTGAGGGTTTCGATAATGGGGCAGCCGGTGACCGGTCCGCGGCCTGAGCAACGGCGGGTGACGTCGTGCAACGTGACGCGCATGCGCTCGAGATCCGCCAGGCGGGTTTCGATTTCGTCCAGCTTGTCCTCGGCGATCGCCTTGATGTCGGCGCGCTCGCCGCCCGCCTGCAGCCGCAGTAGTGCCATGATCTCTTTCAGCGTGAATCCCAGCCGCTTGGCACGCCGGATGAAGCGCAGCCGCTGTTCTGCGTCGCGCGGGTAACGGCGATACCCGCTGTTCGCACGCGGCGGCTCGGGCATCAATCCGCGCCGCTCGTAATAGCGAATGGTTTCTACCCGGGTGTCTGCGGCGTTGGCAAGCTGTCCTATGGAATAGGTCATGTTTGTCATCCCTTGTCGTTTAGCCCACTCTAAAGGCGGTAGTTAGGTACGGAGTCAACAGGGGCGATGGGTGATTTTGTCGATCACGAGTGCGCAACCCGATTCGGATCGGCGCGCCCAACAGAATCGTCACGCAGGCCGGTATCGCCTCCGCGCGATACCGGCCTGGGATCTAGCGTTAATGACGTCTCAGTACCAGGCACGCAGCCCGATCACGAAAGCAGTCGACGAGGTCGGCTCGCCCTCGGCCCGTGCCATATCCTTGGTGTCACCGTAGGTCTGCTCCCAGCGCACGCCGATATAGGGCGCGAACTCGCGCCGAATTTCATAGCGCAGCCGCACACCCATTTCCGTATTGTTCAGCCCGCTGCCGATACCGTATTCGGGCACGTCCTGGGCGGCGGCGTTAAACTCGAGGCGCGGCTGCAGGATCAGCCGTTGGGTGAGCAGCAACTCGTACTCGAATTCGCCGCGCAAGCTCACGTCGCCGTCCTCGCTGACGAATAGCGCGGTATCCGTCTCGAACCAGTAGGGCGCCAGCCCCTGCAGGCCGAGTACCGCAAAACCGCGATCGGGATTCGGGTTGACGTCGTAGCGCAGCCCGGCCTGAACGTTCCAGAACGGGGTGACGGTGCGGCTATAGAGCGCCTGGAACTCGGTGTCTTCCGGCGAACCGCCGTGGATCGGGCCTTCACCCTCGCTTTTGAGCCAGAGCTTGTTCCAGTCGCCGCCGAACCAGGCCTGGGTGTCCCAGAGATAGTTGTCGGTACCGTCGGTGGCGCCGTATTCGAGCCGGTCGATGAGCAGCATTTTGTGAATCTGCTGGTCTGGCACCGGTTTGTTCCAATCCAGCGGCGCACCGCTGGCCGGATCGATCGGGCCGTCGGGTACGATCGAATCGAGCTCGGCCTTGCCCTCGGGCGCTGCATGAATCGGCAGGGCGGCGCCGAAAAGCAGCGTCGCGGCCCCCACGGCCGTTGTTATCGCCTGTTTAAACATTCTCGTCTCCCGATTGATCGCTCACGCGCACGACGCGAAACATGCCCATTTCCATGTGATAAAGCAGATGGCAGTGAAAGGCCCAGCGGCCCGGCTCGTCGGCGGTGATCAACAGCGACGCGCGCGAACCCGGCAGCACGTTGAGGGTGTGCTTGAACGGCAGGTGATCGCCCTGGCCGTTCTCCAGCTCCATGAACATGCCGTGCAGATGGATCGGGTGCTCCATCATCGTGTCGTTGACCAGCACCAGCCGGATGCGCTCGCCGTAGGGGAACTCGATAGGCGTGGAATTACCGTACTTCACGCCGTCGAACGACCACATATAGCGGTCCATATTGCCGGTCAGGTGGACCTCGACGGTTTTCGAGGGCTCGCGCCGGTCCTGCATGGCCGTGACGTTGCGCAACTGGTTATAGGTGAGCACGCGATGGTTGACGTCTTCGAGACCGGTACCGCGCTCGGCCAGGCGATCACGCTGGGCGTTGGCCACGTTGATATTGCCGGCGCCGTGCATATCTGGGCCGTGTTTGGCGATAACCGGGCCGTGTTTCTCCATCATAGCGCCGGTGCCCATGGTGCCGGCGTTCGGCCCCGTGCCATGGGCCATCTTTTTCATATCGTGACCCATGCCGGCCATGCCGGAATCCTTTTTGGGCGTGCCCATCTCTTGCATCGAGCCGTGATCCATGGACATCTTGTCGTGGCCCATCTTCATCTGACCCGGTTCGTGCGACATCGTCATGCCGCCCATGTCCATATCGGACATATCCATGCCCATATCGATCATGGTGCGCTGGGGCTGCTCGCGCAGAGCGGGCACCGGCGCGACCATGCCCATACGCGGCGCCAGCGTGCCGCGGGCATAGCCGCTGCGATCCATACTTTCGGCCATGATCGTATAGGCCTGCTCGGCTTTCGGTTCAACGATCACGTCGTAGGTTTCCGCCACGCCGATCTGGAACTCGTCGGTCTCGACCGGCTGAACTTCCTTGCCGTCGGCCGCCACGACGGTCATCGCGAGACCGGGGATACGGACATTGAAATAGGTCATCGCCGAGGCGTTGATCACCCGCAGGCGGACCCGCTCGCCGGGCGTGAACAACCCGGTCCAGTTGGCTTCGGGGTGCACGCCGTTCATCAGATAGCTGTAGGTGTAGCCGGTCACGTCCGCGATATCGCGCGGGCTCATGCGCATATCGCCCCAGGCCAGGCGATCCTTGAGTGTGGCCGCGACACCGGACTTGCGAAAATCCTCGGCGAGATCACCGAGCGTGCGCTCGCTGAAGTTGTAGTAATCGCTCATTTCCTTGAGCTTTGCGAGCAGACGATGCGGATCCTCGAAGGTCCAGTCGTTGAGTACGATGACGTACTCGCGGTCGGCATTGATGCCGTCGTTGCCTTGCGAATGAATCACGATCGGCCCGGTCTGGCCAACTTGCTCCTGCAGCCCGGAATGGCTGTGGTACCAGTAGGTGCCGGCCTGGCGCACCGGAAAATCGACTTCGAAGGTCTCGCCGGGATCGATGCCGGGAAAGGCGACGCCGGGCACGCCGTCCATCTGGAACGGCAGCAAAATGCCGTGCCAGTGGATCGAGGTCGACTCGTCGAGATGGTTATGCACCCGCAGGTGGGCGTTCTGTCCTTCCCAGAGTTCGACGATCGGGCCGGGCGTGGTGTGGTTCAGCGTAATGGCCGACGCGCGACCGCCGGCGATATCGATCATCTCGCGGCGGACATGGACGTCCATCACCACATCGCGTGCGGCGCCGCCCGGGACCTGAGCGGCGGCGGTGTCGAGGTATCTTGCCGCGCCAGCGGCCAGGCCGTTGCGGGCATAGGCTGGTAACAACGCATTGAAGCCGGCCAGCACGCCGGTCGCGCCCATGGCGCGCAACAGGCGACGCCGGTCGCTATCGTGTGTATGTCGAGTCATTTAAATATCCTCGTTATTCAATTGGTTCGGATGACATGCGAGCCGTGTTTCGACGATTGCACGCCTAATGCGCGTGCCCATCGTCGTGACCCGCGGTTGAGTCGCCGCCGCTCTCTGGCCCCTTGGTGCCCTCATCGTGATGCTCCTCGTTCGAGCCGGCGCTGTGCGCGTCGTTATGGCCTTTACTCGAGCCGGTCGTCGCATCCACTTCGCGAGTTGCGTTTCCACCACCATGATCGGGTGCGCCGCCAATGGCGTGGTGTCCGACGCCGCTCGCTTCGGCCCGTGCCAGCATTTGGTCATAGTCGGCCGCTGACATTCCCGGCAATTTCTCGACGAACGCGGTCATAGCCCACATGTCTGCGTCGCTGTGTGACGAGCCCCACTCGGGCATGCCGGACGCCTTGACGCCGTGCTTGATCACCCAGAAGATTTCGCTTGGGCTTTTCTCTTTGGCCGCGTGGGTGAGCTCGGGTGGTCTGGGATACATGCCGCGCGCCGCGACCGACTGTTGGCCGCCGGGCGGGGCATGACAATCGCTGCACATGGCGTCGAAGTTGGCAGCGCCTGCCAGTAACTGGTCTTCAGAGCCCAGCTTCGGGGCTTCGATGCCGGAGGCCTGTTGTTCAACCGAGCGATGGACCGTTTTCTGTAATGCCCAGCGCGTGATCGGCCAGTGTTCGCTAGTCGCCGCGACGTTATAAACACCGGAATAAATGACTCCGGCGGCTGCGCCGCCTACGATGAGCAAGCTCACGAGTAGGGTCGCTATGACAATTTTCCAAGTTCGCACAATGCGTCTCCGTGGGAACGGTGACGCAGCACGGCGCTCTAGGACTTTGCTGAGATAACCGCCAAGTGGCGACTTTCAACAATCTCCTAGTGAAACGCTATGCAAAAGCTGCAACCACCGTTCTGATTGATGTTCGGCGCATGCGTGATGCACCAAAAGCTTCAATTAGACGCGAATAGACGGCGGTCGATAGGGAGGGTGTTCGAACCCGGGTGCGACCGAAACAGACGCACGGCTCACCAAGTGCGCCGCAGGGGGAAACAGCGCATCAGTTGGGAAGCTGGTGTCGACCGCACTCGAGGAGCAATGGCCCATGACCGAGCAGCAGCATCGATCATGGGATGGGGAGTCGCCACTATCCTCTACGTGCTTGGTCGTGTGCGAATGCCCGCTGGCCGTGGCACTCGGGTTCGTAACAGCGGATGTTTCCGCGTTAGCGTGCTCGGAATCGTGCAGGCAAGATATCCCCGGAACGCCCGCCTGGGCGACCAAAGCTTGCAACAGCAAAATTAGAACCAAGAAGGCACGCATAGTTTCGACTATATCAAAATAGACGAGGCTAGCAATGGCCGTCGCCTAAGTTTTTGCTCGAGCAAAAAAGGTTTTTGTAAATCATCGAGGTTGGGTGGTTCTAAGGCGCGAGGCGCATGCATACGAGCTCGAACATGTGCTGGGGTCGGCTTACTAGCGATCGAAGACCATAGAGATTTTGAATCGCATAGGGAGCTTAAGGTGGCGATGGTTTCACGGTGCTCGGAATCGACGTAGAAAGCGTTGAGGGCGGGAGGCAAAGCCCCGAATCATTACAGGCTTGCACCACCGCCTTTACGGTGGGTATGTCGTTGTCGGCAACTTCATCCAGGGCCGCTATCAATTTAACGTTGCCCGAATACACCCGGATCGGGTCTTCGAGGCCGACGTCGAGCTCATCGCCCGGTGGGTATTCAAGCTCGGTCGATAACCGCACGCCGTTAGCAAACACCTTTATGTCGGTCGGTATAAGAAAGTCGAAAGAGGCGGGATTGGCGTTGATATGCCACTCCGATGCGATGTCCAGTTCTATTTGGATCGTATCGCCGTCGCGCGTTGCATCGAGATTCACGTGGGCCGCGCTAAAACGCGGTGGGACGGACTTCGAGGCTGTTGATGACTCTGATGCGGTATAGAGGTCAACAACGTCCCGCTTGTCATCCCGGTTATTAACTGTTGACTGGTCGGTCGTCGATTGCACTTCGGACTTCGTACTAGGCGCGGTCCATTGCCAGGAAAGAAAAAGGCCGCTGACCGTGATCGCGATGGTCGCTGGCAATAGCCAAGAGAGGACAAAACTCTTACGGGTCGACACGCGTCTGCTCTCCACTGGTTTCGATGGCTGTTTTCAAAGTGCCCACCGTAAATAAATCGGGCAGGCGCCGGTGAACCGCCCCGTTCGGCTTCAAGACCACGGCGAAGGGCAGGCCGGCGCCACCGAAGGATCGTAGGTAGGCGTCAAGCGTAGCGTCCGGCCGGGTGAGATCGGCGCGTAGAACGCGCATCTGGGCTGCATCGACGGCTTGCGCAATCGCGGCGTCGGCGTAAACGGTTTGTTCCAGAACTTTGCAGTTAATACACCAATCCGCCGTGAACTCGACAAGCACCGGCGCGCCGGCAGTGCGGGCCTCGGCAAGCGCGCGCTCCGTTAGCGGCTGCCAAGGCAACGCGTGCTGTGCGCCGGCCCCACGATCAAAGCCGAGCGTGACGGCGCCGGCCACGCCAGCGACCAAGACGAGCGCCGGTACCAAACGCGCGCCGGATCCGGGGCCGACCACCAATACGCGGATCAACCAGAAAGCCAGGGTCCCGAGCCAGGCGGTCCACAGCAGGGTGCCGACGCGTTCCGCGAGCACGGTCGTTGCAAAGAATGTCGCACCGGCCAGGAGAATCAAGCCCATGACCTGCTGCACGCGTGACAGCCATGCGCCGCTGCGTGGTATGCGTGTCAGTAGTCCGGGTTGGGCCAGCAGAACGAGGTAGGGCAGGGCCAACCCGACGCCCACCGCCATGAACAGCGCGAAGATCGTGCTCGGCGCCTGCGTGAGCGCAAATGCCATGACGCCGCCCAGGAAAGGCCCGGTGCAGGGCGCGGACAAGACCGCGGCCAGAAAACCGGCCAAGTAGGGTTCGGCATAGCCGTTGCCCTGGACGCGATAGACCCATTGGGGCGGTTGCACGCCGCGCCCCGCGAGACTGTAAACGCCAAGGCCGGCGAGCAGAAAGGCCAGTGCTGTACGAAACCAGAAAGCCTGGAACAGGGTGCCCCAGGTCCAGTTCAGCATGGCGGTCGCCAAAGCGAGCGCGCCGAAGAAGGTGAGCGTGCCGGCCAGCAGCGCGATCGCTGCCAAAAAGCGCTGTCGCGTACCGCTGCCCACCACACGCGCGATCGTGCGCAACTTGATGGGCAACGCGGGTAGCACACACGGCGTGAGATTGAGCAGCACGCCGGCGAACAGCGCCAGCAGGAGATTCGTCCAGATCGTCATCGCCTGGCGTTTTGGCGGCGGCGATCCCGCGCCCTGGAATGGTCGTGCTCGCGGTTTCGCTCATGCGCGCCCCGCGATCGGATGACGTGCGCCGCGCCGAACAGGATCAGCGCGGCGCCCCCCGCCAGAATCCAGATATAGACCGGCAGGTGCAGCGCCTGACTACCGAGCAGTACGCTCAGTACGGTCAGCGGCAAAATACCCACGCCGGTGGTCCAGACGAACGTCCATCGCGGCACGCCGGCGAGTCCCGCGGCGTAATTGACCAGATTGAAGGACATGATCGGTATCAGGCGCGCGGTCAGCAGTGTCGTAATACTGCTATCACTCACGAATGCATCCAACCGCGCCTGATAACGCAGCGGAACCAAGCGTGACCGTGCGGCCGGGCCCAGGGCCCTTGCGATTTCGTAACTCAGTATTGCGCCGATCATTGCACCCGCCCAGGTGAGCAGTACACCCAGCCCGGAGCCGAAGACGACGCCATTGGCGATTGCGATGACCTCGGCCGGAAACGGCACGAAAGAGTGAGCCGTCATCAGGCCGATGGAAGCCGCAGGCGCCCAGGGACCAGCGCGCTCAAGGAGCGCGTGCAAACCATCGCTACTAAAATCGACAGCAAACAGGGTGTATTCGACCAAGCACCAGAGGATAACGATATCGATCCAAAGCAATGCCGCGGTTAGCACCACAGCCGCTATCAGCCACCCGCTGCGCGCGGTGCGTAGCAATGTGCGGAAGACCACAGCTAACAACACGAGGCCGAGTGCGGCCAACGCCAGGCAGACGAACAGCAAATCTGCGTTCATCGCCATCGGACTTCTCGCCGATCTTTTCGTTTCGGTAGGAAATTAAGCTTGAACATGGGTACCACGGGCGGTCATGAGCCCCCAGAGCCAGTTGATTTTGTAGGTTTCGATCTGCACGGCGGCGTAGCCGCTTTCTTTGAGCATTCGAGCGCACTCATGCGTTCGATAGGTCCGTGCGTGCGCATGAGCGCGCAGCCGTTGATAGCGCTCGAACAGCCGGCACATCAGATAATCGCCACACCAGTCCGTGAGCATGAGCTGGCCGCCGGGTCGCAGCACGCGCTGCATTTCGATCAACGCGTCGAGCGGCCGCGCGACGTAGTGAAACATGCTGCAGGAAACGACGAGGTCGAACTGTGCGTCGGCAAATGGGAGCTGCTCTGCCCATCCCTCATGAAGCGCTATATCAGACGGGAGTTTGCGGCGCGCGATTTTGAGCATGGCGGGTACAGGATCCACGCCCACGAGCCGAGTTGGGGGATGAACGGTCGCAAGACGATAAAGCAGGGCGCCCGTTCCGCAGCCCACATCGAGTAATCGATCCTCCTCGCCCAGCGGCAAACGCGCGATCGTCTCCTGCATCGTCGCCTCGATATAGAACGACCACTTCCGATCATAGCGGCCCGCAATCCGAGCGTATTCCGCGACAACCTCTTGGTACGGAGCTTGGGTTTGCATGTCGGAAACAAGCCTTTGATTGGATGGCCGACGTCATGCATCGATCGGGTCCATACCCAGCGCGGACGGCTCATGACGTGATCGCCGGTAACGCCCCGGATACAGCAACGCGACGCGCCTGTATCCGGGGCAGCACACTCTCAGTCGTTACTTGTTCGGCTGCTTGGTCATGCGCAGGTAGGGCTTGAGTTCGTTCCAGCCGGCCGGGAACAGCTTCTCGGCTTCTTCATTGGACAACGCCGGCGACACGATCACGTCGTCGCCGTCCTGCCAGTTGGCCGGGGTGGTGACCTTGTAGTTGTCGGTCAGCTGCAACGAATCGATCACCCGCAGGATCTCGTCGAAATTGCGCCCGGCACTCTTCGGATAGGTGAGCGTCATCCGGATCTTCTTGTTGGAATCGATGATGAACACGCTGCGCACCGTCGACGTGTCGCCGGCGTTCGGGTGGATCATGTCGTAGAGTTCCGCGACCTTGTGGTCGGAATCGCCGATGATCGGGAAGTTCACGGACTGGCCTTGGGTTTCCTCGATATCAGCCGACCAGCGTTTGTGATCATCCACCGAATCCACCGAAACCACGATGGCCTGCACGTTGCGCTGGGCGAACCTTTCCTTGAGGCCGCCAACTGCGCCCAACTCCGTGGTGCACACCGGTGTGAAATCAGCCGGATGCGACATCAACATGCCCCAGCCGTCGCCGAGCCATTCGTGGAAATCGATGCGGCCTTCGGTGGTGTCGGCCGTGAAATTCGGGGCGGTATCGCCTAGACGTAGGCTCATTTCTATACTCCTGTTCGATGAAGAAAATGCCGGCGGCCTCAATTCCGGTGGCCGCCGGCGCGGTTGTGTCTAACCCTTGTCGGTCGAACCGTCCGGGCCGTTCATATTCTCCATCTTGCTCTGCATCATCTTGTTGCAGGTTTCCATCATGTCGTTCATCTGACCCATCATTTTCATCATGGGCATGTTGCCATCGCCCCTCATGCCCATGCCGTGGCCCTTGCCCTCCTGGCCTTGCATCATGTGGCCCATGTTGCCCTCGGATGCCGGCTTGGGGTCGTCGCCTTGCGTTGCGGCGAATACGGCGGGCCCACCCGCGATCAGGGCAGCGGCGATGATCGTTTTTACTGTTGTACGCATGTTCTAGTCCTCGTTGGATTGGGCAGAAAGTGCGCTCGACTGCGCTGTCTGCTGTGAATAACGGGTTTGAGTGTTTGGTTCCTGCCGGGCCGTTGTATCGTCAGTGGCCTTCGGCCGCATGCTCCACATCATCCAACCCATCATGATCATGCAGGGCAGAGTGAACAGCAGCGGGACGGCCCCGATGGCCACGACCCAGTTCCAGTTGAATACGAGCCCGACCGCCGCGGCGGCAACGCCGCCCACAAGCACGCTGCGCGGCTCGAGCCAGCGCCGGGCTGAAGGAGCCGAGTCGGACGACGAAGTCGATGCTTCGGAATTACAGCTTTTCATCATTGATACCCTCGGTAATTGCCTGAATAAAGGCTCAATACGTCGTGTAAACGTCGCCATTCAGCGTTTTGATGACGAACGGTTCGCTTTTATTGCCGGGCATGCCCGGCGAGCCGCTCGGCATGCCGGGTAGCGCGATACCCCGGATATCGGGTTCCTCGCGCAGCAGCTTGGCAACGACCGGTTCAGGCACGTGACCGACGACGACGTAGTCGCCGATGAGGGTGGTATGACAGGACGACAACGCCGGTTCGATGCCGTGCTTTTCGTTGAGAGCCGCCATATCGTCGGTGTCGAGCACGTCGACGTCGTACCCCTTGCCATTGAGGTAGTCGGCGTACTGCTCACAGCACATGCAGCCGGGGTTGTGGTAAAGGCGGGCCTGTACCGGTGCCGCGATAGCCGCGCCGGTCGAGACAAACAGAACGAGCATGAGCGTCAGCCGCGCCATGGTCGCATTGCGTAGTTGGGTCATGGAAAGAACTCCACGTGATCTAGGGATGCCCGGAAAGCCGTTTGGCGCGCCCATGCGACGTAATGGTTGGTGTCGCATGACAGCCAGCACAGACCGCAGGAGCGCGGCATGTGTAAGCTCAGCCGGAGTTTGTGACGCGCTCAGGCGTCAGTCAGATCAAGCGTGGATAGCTCGCGGGGGGAAAGGGTCGGGCCCCTCGAGTTGGCGGCCCAAATGCGTTTCGATATGAAACGTGGGTGCCGCAGGCGGCTGGGGCGTGATCCCGGCCGTATTATGCGCCACATCAGCCATCATGCCGCAGATGGCCACTGCGCAAGTTGAAGTCGCCGCGGTGGAATGCTGCGACTTCGTGGTGTCGGCCTGACACAACGTGCAATCGCTTGCCGTGTTCTCGGCCGGCATTGTCCACGCCATGACCGCTGGACTGGCCAGCACGCTGGTGAACACCAGCATCGAGATCAGCGCGTGGAGCAGGGTGGACTTCATAATTTCAATATAGGCCACAAATCTGCCGTAAACAACACCCGGAGTGGGGTACGGAGTCGTTATTTCTTCAGACAACCGGGTGAATAATGCGGCGTCTATTTCGGAACGGCCCGGCCTTCATACATATAGGTCATGGGCTTTGGACCTTTCATGTAGCCGGTTTCGAGATGTGTACAGTCAAAGCCGGCTTGTGCGATCAATGCCTGGATCGGGCGATCCAGGTGACAGCCGCCGCTGATCTTCGACCAGAAAGGCGTCAGGCGGCGCTGCCATTGGGCCACGGCTGCCTCCGGCCCTAAGCCATGTTCGACGAATAGAAGCTGGCCGCCTGGTTTGAGCACGCGGCGCATTTCCGCCAGCGCCCGATCCGCATGCGGGATGCTGCACAGCGTCCAGGTCGTCACGATCGTATCGAGGCTCTTGTCATCAAACGGAATGGCTTCTGCCGAGCCCTCGATCAGCGCAACCGGCCGGTCGGAGTGCTCCGCCGCGCGTCGCGCGATACGAACCAATTGTGGTGACGGCTCCAAGCCGTAAATGCCGCGGACATGCGGCCCGTAAAACGGCAGGTTGAGGCCGGAGCCGATGCCGATTTCCAGGACTTCGCCCTGCGCGCCGGATAACACACGCCGTCGATAGGGCGCCAAGTGGCGATTACGCATGGCCATATGACAAAGCCGTGGTAACACTACGTCGTTGTAGAAGCCCATCATTAAGCTCGCTCGTTGCTACTCGCTCACGCTCGCCATCGCATCAAAGAACATCGCCGGCCGTTGCCAGAGTGAGTTGACGAAGATCGCGGTCACGCTGGCGGCCATGGCCACCATCGCCCACACGGGGTAGATCAGGCCGGTGGCGGCCAATGGGATGCCGATACCGTTGAATAGGAAAGCCAAGCCGACATTCTGCAGCATCTTGCGATAACCCCAACGGCTGATCTCCCACGCTGTGATCACCGCGCCGAGCTGACCATTGAGGATGATGATATCGGCTGCGTCGATGGCGATATCGGTGCCAGAGCCCATAGCGATACCGATATCAGCCTGCATCAGCGCTGGCGCGTCGTTGATGCCGTCGCCGACCATGACGAGACGCGCGTCGCGCTGCATAGCACGCAGGCGCTCGGCCTTCTGATCGGGGAGCACACCGGCATACACATCGTCGATGCCCGCGCGCTCGGCGATATACCGAGCGGTGCGCTCGTTGTCGCCGGTGAGCATGGCGGTGCGGATGCCCAACTCGTGCAAGCGGGCGATGGTATCGACGGTGTCGGGGCGCAGAGCATCGCCGAGCGCGATCGCGCCAAGCAAGCGATCGCCGCGGGCCACGACAATCACCGTGTGGCCCTGTTGTTCGGCGGTATCGATGCGTTCCTGCAAGGCGTCCAATGCCACGCCGGCGGCGCTCAGAAACGCCGGACTGCCGACCCGCACGGTCTCGCCGTCGATCTGCGCGATCACGCCGCGGCCAGACTCGGCCTGAAAGTCGGCAATCTCGGGGAAATCCAGTCCGCGTTCCAGTGCCGCTTCGACCACCGCGCGGCCCAGCGGATGCTCCGAGGCCGCTTCCACGGCGGCGGCAACCGCCAGCAGCGTGTCGTCGTCGTGATCGTCGACGTTATGAATATCACGCACCGCCGGCCGGCCTTCGGTGAGTGTGCCGGTCTTGTCGAAAACCACAGCGTCGATCTTGCGCAGTGCCTGGAAGGCTTCGCCGGTGCGCATCAGCACACCCTTATCGGCCGCCTCACCGGCACCGCGCACGATCGACAGCGGCGCGGAGATGCCGACCGCGCAGGGGTAGCCCATTACCAGTACGGTCAGCGCGGCGAACACCGCGCGCTGAAACTCGGGATCGGCGCCGAAGGCGAGCGGCCCGAGGGCCCATCCCAGAAAAGCGAGCGTGGAAATCGCGAGCACCGTTGGCGTATAGACCTGCAGTACCCGATCGACGATATGCAGCAAGCCGGGCTTGAGCGCGCGGGCGTCTTCGACGCTGGATATCACCTTGAGCTGGACCCCATGCATTGGACAGTCCGCAGCGATTTCTAAGTGATGACCTGCCGGGTTAAGCCGCCTGCGGTAGCGGCTGTGTGTCGAAGTAGACCTGATCGGGCGTAGCCCGATCAAGGCCCTGATGATGGCGCTTGGCGTTGTAGAACGCGAAGTAATCGGCCAAGTCCGCTTTGGCGTCGCGCCCGCTGTCATAGGCTTTCAAATAGACCTCCTCATACTTCACGCTGCGCCAGAGCCGCTCGATGAAAACGTTATCCATCCAGCGCCCGCGGCCATCCATACTGATCGTGATCGCGTGGTCTTCGAGCACGCCGGTGAACGCGCGACCCGTGAACTGGCTGCCCTGATCCGTGTTGAGGATCTCGGGTCGCCCATAGCGTGCGATCGCACGCTGCAGGGCATCCACGCAGAACGCGTCATCGAGCGTGTTCGACACCTGCCAGGCCAGTACCTTGCGCGAGTACCAGTCCATGACGGCGACGAGGTATAAAAAACCGCGCGCCATGGGCAAGTACGTGATATCGCTGGCCCAGACCTGGTTGGGCCGATCGATCGTCAGACCCCGCAGGCGATACGGATAAATCCGATGCCCAGGCGCCGGGCGTGACAGGCGCGGTTTTGGATACAGCGCGGTGATACCCATGACTCGCATCAAGCGCTGTATGCGCTTGCGATTGACCGTCAGGCCCTTTTTGTCGGCCAGTGCATCAGCGATGCGTCGGCTGCCGAGAAACGGGCGCTCAAGATGCAGCGCATCGATACGCTGCATCAGCCTGTGATCGGTATCCGATACCGGCTGACGCCGATAGTAGACCGTCGATCGAGCGACACCGAGCGCCGCGCACTGGCGGGTTATCGGCAGGTCGTGGTCGTGATCGATCATGGCCCGCCGCGCTTCGGGTCGAAGCGCGCGAGCCCGCGCTCCAAAAAATCGTTCTCCATCGACAGCTCGCCGATCTTGGCATGCAGCGAGTCGATCTGGGCTTGGTTATCCGAGGCCGATGATCCCTTGTCGAATGTCTCGGTCGCGCCTTCGACCAGCTGGCGTTTCCACTGTGTAATCTGGTTCGCATGCACGTCGAACTGCTGGGCCAGTTCGGCGAGCGTTCGATCGCCTTGTACGGCGGCCAGCGCCACCTTGGCCTTGAAGGCCGGTGAGTGATTACGGCGTTTGCGTCGCATACTTGCTCCTTGGCCGGGTGCGGCCATTGTGGAGCAGATCATCACTTAGTGCTCTGTCCGAATTCTGGGATCCAGTTCATTGAGCAACTTTAGTTGTCTGTCCATCCGGCAACAACGCGGCCGTCGTCTATCCCTGTACAGTTCGCGCGACCCTCTATGCGCCATAATGCTGGTTATGGTGCATAGATTGCGATCGCGATCATATATGTGACGTATTACATCATGCCTAACGCAGTGGTATGACCAATGCTTTAAGACAGAGGCAGGCCCGGCCCACGAGCACGTTTGTGGTCGGCGCGGGGCTTAAAAAGCCAGAAAGATAAGATCAGGCTTTAGTAGTCGTCGCCTCGAAACGCTCTAGAGTTTCGCAGCATGCTCCCGAAGATGCTGGTAGTACAACTTTTGATCATCGCTTACCCGGTTTAGCAGAGCCTCGAACTGTGCCTCGTAAACTGCACGTTCGAAACGGTCAAGCTCGGACGGGTTCAATTGCCCCCGAAGAGTAGATTCCACTCGGTGAGCGCCAAAGTCAGGTATCCGCTCGATCGCACGACCGGTTCGGATCCAACGTTCGAGTTGATCGTTTCTCGAGATCGAGGACCCCTGACTACTATGTTGAGCTTGGGACGCCAGGTCGCTCGAGATTCTTGTTGTTTGTCTTTTCATTTCCAACCCTTTTCTCCGTAATACCCCTGGAAGCAGATTTCGGCAACTTGGGATGACATGTCTTGGCGTCACGGCCGTCCAGCTCGCCCTTATTTTTTCGGCCGACCGTGCGGCGGGCCGTATAAATATGATCGATTGCCTGATGATAGTCGTGCTGGGAGCCGGCGAACTGGCAGATACCTCATCGTCCGAGCATCGCAAAATAGGCTGAACTCGGCAAACGCCGCAGGTTCACCCGCGATTCGGACCCGATGATGCTGTGATCGGATCCATCCTGTTGGCGCGCGTTGGCGATGAGCATGCCGATGAGTTCAATTTCGATTTGTCGTGCCCAATCGGCAAATCGAGCCGCCGGAACGCGTTCTGTTTCGCACCGTTGGTAAACCCAAGGTACAAGCAGCATGTATCGCAGCCGTGTCTAGATCGTCGACGTTCCGGGGAACAGCTGATCAGCTAGCGCGTTCCGAATATTGCCGATCCCCAGCTCGTCCCGTGTACCCGGCTCGTTGAAGAAAGCGAGAAGCGCTTGGCTACGCTCTCGTGCGGCATGGTCGAAATCGAGCCAACTCAACGCGGAAGCCATAGACGATCGCCGGATCTTGGTTTTAAGTGGTTTGTCTAAACGTTAGAAAGCGTCCATGAAGCTCGCGTATCCGTTATCGACACGGAATTCAACGTCCTCGCTGAGCGCATCGAAGTGGGCTTTGCCACAATCGATTTTGGCTTTCTCGATTGGGCGTAAAGCATCGTTAAAAAGACTGCCCTTGGTTTCGACGACAAAATAGAGTTTCTCGGCGCCGTTCGTTTCGACGAGCACGGCCCAATCCGGGTTGTATGAGCCGAGCGGCGTGTCGATCTGGAACCACGGCGGGAGCTTGGCGTACAGCTTGATATCGTCGTTGCGCTCGAAGGCCTGGGCGAAGTCTTTTTCGACATCCGAATCGTAGATGACATAGTCGTAGACTGACTTCTCGGCTTCAAGCATGTTGCTCGATAGATAACCGGCTAGCGGTGCCACGTCTTCACCGTCGAAGTCGAACAGTTCCTGCGCGTAGAAGCTGTCGTCGCCGATGCGGTGGTACTGAATGCCGTCGACTATGAACAGCCGCATTTGGCGGCGAATGACCTCCAGCGTCTGTTCGATGAACTTTTGCGGGTTGTTCTTGAAATCCTCGAGCCGGCCGCTGTCCACGAGAATACGGGCCAGCGTGCGGCGAGTGAGGTTCGTCTCGTTCTGTAGAAAGCTCAGGATGTCGGGCAGGGCGAAGTCGCGTTGGTCATAGGTGGCCGGTGTTTCGTTGACTTCGGTGGCTTCGACGCCACCGCGATTCACGTCCAGCCGCGCGGTACGCGTGATGAACTTGGCCTTGCCCACCCGCAGCTGATCGCGCATTTCCGTCGCACAGCATTCGATGAGTTTCTCCACATCGAAGTCCACGCGGTAAGTGGTCTTGTATTTGATCCGGTTCCAGAGCGCTTCGAACTCCGGGCTCAGGTAGACGGCTTTGTTGAGCTTGACCTCCTGGCGGTCGTCTCGATTCTGGATGTTCAAGCGACCGGCCACCTTGCGCAGTACGGCATTGATGGCGCCCGCGTGTTCGGCGGCTTCGTCCGGCAGGGAGACCGTGTTGGCCTTGAGATTTGCCCGGAGTGCGTCCTGCACCTTGCCCTTGGCATCGATATAGTCGTGTTCGAGCAGATGCTGCCAGACCGTCTCGGATAGTTCGGTGCCGAAATACCCCGTCTCACCGTTATCATCGGTGATCGGAATGCTGGCGAACAGATGTTTCTCCACCACGCCGAAGCGGATGCCTTCGTCCTGCTCGATCTCTTTCTGTAGCTGGCGCGCGAAATCCTCGTAGGATTCGTTGGCCATCACCGTCAGGCGGTTCACCTCGAAACCGTGAACACGCTGGCCGCTCTGGTTTACCGCCAGGCGCAGTCCGCGGCCGATCTCCTGGCGCTTTTTCATCACCGAGGCAGTCTCGTTGAGCGTGCAGATCTGGAATACGTTCGGGTTGTCCCAGCCTTCGCGTAATGCGGAGTGCGAGAAGATGAACTTGAGACGGGACTCGAAACTCAGCAGCCGCTCCTTGTCCTGCATGATCAACTGATAGGCGCTTTCGTCGGCCTGTGTCTTGCCTTCGCCTTTCGAATCCTTCAGGCGTACGTTGCCGCGCGCGTCTTTCTTCTTGTCGGCGGCGAAGTAGCCGTTATGAACGGCGTGTGCCTCGGTCTCGATATCCACTTCGCCGAAAAGCGATTGATACTTCGGCAACCGCGCGGCGCGGATATACTCTTCCTCGAACATACGCGCGTACTTGCCGGGCTGTGGCTCGCCATCGGCGTCGTAGTCGCGGTAATTGGCCACGCGATCGATGAAGAACAGGCTCAAGACCTTGATGCCCATCGGCGTGAGCTGAAGCTCCTTGTCCAGGTGCTCTTCGATGGTCTTGCGGATCTGCAGCCGCTTGTATTCGTCTTCATCCACCTGGCCGATCACTTCGCCGCGGCGGATGACCTCCGGCTTGCTGGTGAAGCTGATGTATTCGTTGTCCGGTTCGCAGTAGATGTCGTCGATGATGTAGCCGTCGTAGACCGTCCGGCCCCCGGTGGTTTCGAGCAGATCCTCACCACTACGCACCCATTTCTTCTTGCGCTTGACTAGGCCTTTCTGCAGCGCATCGATTTCCACCTGCGCGCGGATCGGGCCTTTGCGGTTATCGGTCTGGAGCAGCTTGATGTACGCCTTGTTGTGGCTGTCGCGCACCTCGACGCCCGTCACCTCGATCTGTTTGACGAGCTTGCGTTCGTAGGCGTCGATGGAATCGAGCCGGTACACCATGTGATGTTTGTCGAGATGGGTGGCGGAATAGCGCAGCGTGCACAGCGGGTTGAGCTGTGCGATCGCCTCGCGGCTTTTCTCGGTATTTGCCACGCTCTGGGGTTCGTCGATGATCACGACCGGGTGTGTGGCCTGAATGAACTCGATGGGCTTGTTGCCCGTCATCCGATCATGCGGGCGGTGGATGATATTGGCCTTGTCGGCCTTGTCCGGGTCATCGAAGCTTTTACGAAACGCATCGATATTGATCACCATGATCTGAATGGTGTCGCTGGTGGCAAAGTTGCGCACCTGCCCGAGCTTTTGCGAGTCGTAGACGAAGTAATCGAACGGCGTGTTGTCGTACAGCCCCTTGAAGTGCGGCTCGGTCATCTGGAGCGATTTGTACACGCCCTCTTTGATGGCCACCGAAGGCACCACGATGATGAACTTGGTGAAGCCATAACGCTGGTTCAGCTCAAACAAGGTGCGCAGATAGACATAGGTCTTGCCGGTGCCCGTCTCCATTTCCACTGTGAAATCGCGCGAGGCCAGCTCGCTCGCCGGGGCCAACCCGTTGCGCAGCTGAATAGCTTGTAGGTTGTCGAGCAGGTCTTCGTCCAGCAAGCGCAGTCGGTTTCCCACGCCCAGATCGCCGCTGGACTGGCCAAGGCTCAAACCCATCTGCGGATCGTCTTTCAGCGGTGCGACGGTGAAATTCGTGCTGCAGATCTCCTGGCCTTCGAACAGATCGGCAACGGCGTCTATGGCCTCGCGCTGATAATCGAGCCCGGCGTCGAACTGAAACTTCATCCTTGGTCGTCCTTGTTATCGTCTTCGCGCCGCGACGCCTGGCGCGCGATGTCTTCGAGCGCGCGTAGCGTGTCCGCCTCGCCCTCGGCTTCCTTGAGCGCGCGACGGCGTGAATAGAATTGGCGGTACTCGCGCTTGGCCTTGTCGTCGGCCGTGCGCTTGCGCATACGGCCGTAACCCTCGAGCACGGGCCAGTCGTTGAATGCCAGAAACTGGTCGAGCTTGTCCTGCCAGTTCTGCATGAATATCTGCTGGCGCCGGCGGGCCTGGTTGTCGGCAAAATCGAGCCACATGACGACCATACGGTTCAGGTCATCGATCTCGCCGGCGCTCAGGTAGTTCTTGGCGACCGGCGCGTCTCGCGCACGCACCGCCTCACCCTCCCAATTCGTTAACCCCATATTCGCCTGGGTATGGTCGGCGCGCTGATAGATCAGTTCGGCTGCCGTGTGGCCCGTGGCCGCATAGTGCAGCTTGTTCTGGATATGCTGGAAGAACCGCGTGGTTTCGGCATCGCTCGTATCGTAGTCCGCGGCCAGCGTAAAAATCTCCTTCACCCGCAGATACATCCGTCTTTCGCTGGCGCGAATATCGCGGATGCGTTCCAGCAGCTCGTCGAAATAATCGGGTACGCCGGGGCCCGGCGGGTTCTTCAGGCGCTCGTCGTCCATGACGAAGCCCTTGATTAAATACTCGCGCAGTCGCTCGGTGGCCCAGCGGCGGAACTGCGTGCCGCGCTGGCTGCGCACGCGATAGCCGACGGCGAGCACGGCATCCAGGTTGTAATGATCGATGCTTCGCGCGACCTGGCGCTCGCCCTCTGTTCGAACTATCCGGAATTTCCGGATAGTTGCATCAGGGGCAAGTTCGTCTTCGGCGAAGATGTTCTTTAGATGCTCGTTAACGGTTCTGACATCTTTCTGGTACAGATCCGCCATCAACGCCTGCGTGAGCCAGACGGTATCGTCCTCGAAGCGGCATTCAATACGCGTCTTGCCGTCCGCGGTTTGGTAGAACAGCACTTCGCCCGAGGCGGAACGGATATCGTCGTCGGCGTTACCGTCGTCTTTTTCGTCGTTGGACTGCATGGCTACGCCTTACGGCTAGAGGCTCTTCACATCTTCCACGCCGGCCTGGCGAAGAATCTGCACGGCGTTGGTCTTGACCACGTCGTCAGCAAAGCCGTTGTCCTTGAACACCACGCGCATGACTTCCGGGGCCAGCTCGGCCTTGAGTGCGGCGATGCCGTTGACCAGTTCGAGATCGACCGAGTCGGCCAGACAAACGACGAGTGCGCCGGCGCCGATGATGTGTACGTTTTTGCCGTCGATATCGCGTTCCTCGATCGGAACCGCCAGATCGAGACCGTATTTCAGCAACAGCTCGCTTAGAACATCGGCCTCGCTGCGGTCGTGGCGGATGTTGTCCACGCTGTCGAACAGCGATGTTTTGAGGTCGCCCGTGCTTGGCGTCCACGGCACGATATTGCTCTTGCTTAGCTTGTAAACTTTAAAGCCTAGATCTAAATCGCGTGACGTTGCCTTCTCTTTTAGGTCAGTGGCGGCCCGCCTAATACGCTCTTTCCCGATGTCGGCGATAGTATTAAAACCCGTTTTATATGCTACTGAAGTTTCGGAACATACTTCCGGCAACTGGACCATAAAAAAACGTCGTTGAAGACTATCACTTAGATTCAGACTCATAATGGCATGCGCCGTAGAGCATGAGCCGGCAAAGAAATCTAATATTATGTCGTTGTTTTTGGAGGAAAGTGATGCTAGACGCGTTATTAAACTTGTTGGTTTTGGAGTTTCGTATATATTTTCTTCAAATAAAGAAAGTATTTCTTTTTTCCCCTTTTTGTTAGTCGCGCTATTATCCCAGTAGTTGGTTGTGGGCTGACCGGAGCTTTCATGAGCGTATATGACTCTTTGAGGAATGCCGCTGTTGTCGGACCCGAAATACAAACGCTTTTTGGCTTCTAATTTTTTGTACCCCTTTTCGGGATATGCCCACAGTCGGTCATGAGTTTTCCCACTAGGCGTCGTGATCAAATACCGATATCCGCCCCCGCTTAACCCTTTTGATACCGTAATAGGAACCGGGCGCCACTTCCCGTCTGGGAACTGTTCCGTAGGTTCTCGATACGATTTCGAAATATAGCTTTCCGATAGGGGTTCAAATAGAAATTTTGTTGTCTCGGATTTTCCGTAAGCTATTATGTACTCGCCTTGAATTGCTACATTTTTCGAGTCGCTAGAGATCTCCTTTTTTCGTTTCCGCATTATTGTTGTAATAAAGTTTTCTGGTCCAAAAATCTCATCCATGATTTGCCGAAGGTTCTGCACTTCGTGATCGTCAATCGAGACGAAGATCACGCCGTCGTCCTTCAGGAGGTTCCGCGCGAGCCGCAGACGCGGATACATCATGTTCAGCCAGTTGGTGTGATACCGGCCGGCAGATTCTGCGTTGGCGGATGTCTTGAAGCCTTCGCCGTCTACCTGACCCGTATAACGCAGGTAGGTATCCAGATTGTCCTGAAACCGATCCGGATAGATGAATTCGCCGCCGGTGTTATAGGGCGGGTCGATATAAATCATCTTGACCTGCTTGTGATACGACTTCTGCAGGAGCTTGAGCACCTCCAGGTTGTCGCCTTCGATGAACAGGTTCTGTGTGGTATCCCAGTTCACGGATTCTTCCGGGCAGGGGCGTAGCGTGCCAGCCGACGGCGTCTGGGCGATGCGCCGGGCGCGGGCCTTGCCGTTCCAGGTAAAGTTATAGCGCTCGCGCTCGTCTTCCACGTACTCGCCGAGACAGGCCTTGAGCGCGCCGAAGTCCACCTTCCAGCGCGGGCCGTCGGCGTCCGAGCCTTCGGTGAAGGCGTCCGGGAAGAGTTCGCGGAGCTTGTCGATGTTGTCGGCGACGATGTCTTGCGAAGTGCCGTCGGTTTTGGGGTCCAGCTTGTCCATGGGGTGTCTTGTTGGGCGTTACAGGGCGGCGGCGGTATCGCGTAGCGTCGCTTCCAGCCCCTTGATGCGTGTATTGAGCTCCACCTGTCGGTTGAAGCGGGTTTCTTTCTTGAGCTCGGCTCGCAGCCGCGCGATGTCGTTCTCGAGCTGGTGGCATTCGGCCAGCCGCTCGCGTTGCGCGCTGCGTGTTTCGTGTTCTATCGGTAGATGAAACCGGCCGCTCAGCCGGGCACAGGCGAGCGCGATCAGGCGCTGGTGCCAGGCCGAGTAGAGCGCATAAAAGTCGGTCTGCGGCAGTTCGTCAAGCGCCAGGCTGGCGACAAACGCGTGCTCGACTTCGATGGGCGTGTCCGAGTCGATCCAGCGTGTGGTGCGGATGTCTTCGGCTATCGTCACGCCGGCTTCGGCTCGGCTGGCGCGTTTGTGCGCGGTGCTTAGCGCCCATTGGGCATTGTAGGTCAGCACCAGCAGCAGCGGATACGGAATGGCGCGGTGGATCCGTTCGGCCAATCGCGCGGCGTGCTTCGCGCTCTTGAGCGTGGCGTGTACAACGGCGAGTTCGCCGTAATCGCGTTCGTCGTCGCGGTAGGCGTTGACGTTGATCGTGCTGGGTTTGAGCGTGTATTGCCAGGTGACGGTATCGACGTCCTCGGTGAGGGCGCGGCGATCGGCGGCCGACAAGTCGGCGTTGTCCAGAAACAGCTTCTTGTAGACGCGTTTGCCCAGCCAGGCGGCGTCGGGCAGGCCGAGCGGGGCGTAATTGAAGACCATCAGGCGGCTTGTGGTTCGTTTTGAACGATGAGATAGGCCACCACTTCGAAATCGTCGACGCCCTGAAACGTGTCGCGGCTGATCACCGTGCCGCCGGGCTGGAACAGGCTGGCCACGCCTTGTTCTTCGGCCTTGCCCGTAACGGCGGTAACCGCTCGCGCCAGCTGCTCGCGATAGCGGGCCATCTCCCAGCCGTGGTTTGTGGCCTCGTTAAAGCGGGCGACGGCTGTGCGGTCTGGCCGCCCACGGCCGAGCGACAGACGCTTCAATGCGTCGAGTATGGGCCGCACATGGGTGAAGTTGCGCCGCACGCTGCCGTCATCGCCCACGTAGACGAGATAGTGCGGTGCGAGCGCATAGGTCGGGTCGCCCTGGACGCGCGCATTCATGTTGCGCAGGCAAAAGATCACGCCGGGTGCCAGGCCTTCGTCGGCGATGAGGTCGTCGATGGCAGTGACCGCATAGGCGCCAAGCGGCATCTGGGCGAGCGTATCGCCATGCTCTTTCAGGTATTCGCCCAGGTCCATGCGATAGTCGTTGAGCGTGAGATCGGTGATCGAGATGCCGTCGGAGAGGTCTTCGATGGTCGGCACGTCGTGCTGTAGCTGGTGCATCTGTCGGCGGCGGTATTCGAGGTCGTTCATCGCGTCGCCTTCGGCGGTTTCGATGACGTTCTCTTCGCCGGTGGCCGAGATGTCGAGCAGCACCATGCGCCCGGCGACGCGCGCCTCGAGGTCGATATATTCGTCCAGCTCCATATTGGGCCAGAAGTTCACGAGCTGGATGACGTCGTTGGTTGAGCCCAGCCGGTCGATGCGGCCGAAACGCTGAATGATGCGCACCGGGTTCCAGTGGATGTCGTAGTTCACGAGCAGGTCGCAGTCTTGCAGGTTCTGGCCTTCGGAAATACAGTCGGTGGCAATGAGGATATCGATGGCGCCGTCATTCGGATTGCCACCGCGCTCCTTGGATATCGGCGAGAAGGCGGCAAGAATCGACGGAATATCTCGCCGCAAGCCAGGGACCGTGCTGCGGTTGCCGCTGGACTGGCCGGTGACTTTGCCGACGTGCAGGCCGAGTTCTTTCTGTGCCCAATCCGCGATCTGGGTGTAGAGATATTCCGCCGTGTCGGCAAAGGCCGTGAAAACGAGCGCCTTACGGTTGCCGGCGTTGATCGGGTTGCTGGCTTTATCCGCAATCAACGCGCGCAGGGCCGCGAGTTTGGCGTCGCGGGCGGGGCCGATGTCTCGTGCCTCGCGGACGAGTTTGACCAGCAGCGCTTCGTCTTCTTCCAGCTCCTGGCGCCAGCGGATTCGGTCCACGTCGCGAATGAGCACCTTGATCTTGTTTCCGACCAGATAAGGATCGAACCCGTTGTCTTCGACGGCGATGTCCTCGATGCTCCATTCCTCGATATCGGAGGCGTCGTGGTTGTCGAGGCGTTCTTTGAGTTCGCGCACGCCCTCCAACAGCTTGTTTACGGTCAGCGCGAAGGCATGGATCGAGCTCTCCATGCGCTTGAGCAGGTTCACGCGCATGAGATGGATCAGGCTTTCCTCGCGGTCGATCTGCTTGAAAACCGAGCCGCTGGCCATGGTCATGTCGTACTTACGGCTGTACTCGGGCAATTTCTCGGCCAACACGTATTTCAGCGGCGCGTAGGCGCTCAAGTTCAGGCGCCGGATATCGCGGTTGATTTCCCGCAGCTCGGGGAACTGGTTTTCGCTGTCGATGGCCGGGTAGAGATTGTGGGGCGAAAGACGGCGCGGGAAGCTGCCGATCTCGCTCATGTCGTAGTATTTTTCGACGTGCTTGCGCGAGCGCGCGATGGTCAGGCGATCGAGCAGGCTGAAGTAGTCGAAGTTGAGCGCGTCCAGCAAACCGGCAGAGGAGCGCGTCTCTTCGTCCTCGCGCAGCCAGGCGTTGAAGCGTTTTTGCGCACCGCGCAGCGTTGCGTCGATGCTGGCCACGCCTTCGTTGTATAGCGCATCGTCGCGCCCTTCCGTAATGAAGGCGATCTGGTTTTTCAGATCGTTCATGCGGTTATTGACCGGTGTGGCCGACAACATGAGCACCTTGGTTTTCACGCCGGCGCGGATAATGTCGCGCATGAGCCGGCCGTAACGCGTGAGCCCATCCTTGCGGGGCGGGTTGTTGCGGAAGTTGTGCGACTCGTCGATGACGATGAGGTCGTAATTGCCCCAGTTGACCGTCTCGAGGTTGATCTCGCCGGAGTATCCGCCGTCGCGCGTCAGATCCGTGTGGTTGAGCACGTCGAAGTTGAAGCGGTCATCGGCGAGCAGATTGCGCGTGTCGTTGACGGTATAGAGCGTCCAGTTCTCGCGCAGCTTCTTGGGTGCGAGCACGAGTACGCGGTCGTTGCGCAGCTCGTAATACTTGATCACCGCCAGCGCTTCGAATGTTTTGCCCAAGCCCACGCTGTCCGCCAGGATGCAGCCGTTGAAGCGCTCGATCTTGTCGATCGCGCCCAGCACCCCGTCGCGCTGGAAGCGGTATAGCTTGTTCCAGACGACCGTGTCCTTAATGCCCGTGCGGGTCTTGATGATGTTTTCTTCATCCAGCTCGCCGAGGTAGTCCTCGAATAACGCGTGCAGGATCAAGTAGTAGATTTGCTCGGGGGACTTATCTGCGTAAAGGTTTTCGAGTGCTTGCAGCACGCCAGATTTCGCGTCGCGAGAAGCACCAGCGTCAGCCCACATCGTTTGAAAACTCTCTGCCAGCGCAGCTGCTTCATCCGCGTTGTCGCTCGCGTTGTTCAGGTCGTAACCCTCGCCGGGAATACGACCGATACCTACAGCGTCAAAGGAAGAGCTGCCATGCAGGGCAAATAGAGAACGGTCATCTCGTTCGGTAACGAAGAGATTATGACCAGCCGGCCGCTTCATTGATCGAACTAAAGACTTCGATTCAATCCAGTCGCTGAACTCGCGAGCCACGGCAGGCAGGATCAATCGATTTCGCAGCGATCGTTCATGGGCGTCGCCGGCGAGCTTGAGCGTATCGGCCATCGAACTATCTTCGTCAAGCGCAGGGACAAGGACGCGCGCTGATTCGATCTGTATTAGTGAGTTGCGTAGTGCGTCGAACGCAAACGCTGAAAGGGACGACGAAAGCATCAGTAAGCTTGAACCCGCACTAAGGTGGTCGGAGATCAGGTCCCCGACATTTCCGTGCTTACGATTATCGACTAGCATCCGACGCCCCCATCACGATGCCGTAACGCTAGCACTTCACGAATCCGTTGGACTAGCGACTTTGCGACGTCGGTTTTACACGTCTTCTTCGCTGGCCGATAAAAGAATGCGGGTCTAGGGCCTCGCTTAACGCTCAAGCCTTAGCCTCGGGCAATGTTCGCACGAGCTAGGGGCCATCCCATTCAATGGCCGGTCCAAGCCCTTCGGTTTCGCTCGCGATTTATGCGCCATCGTAGTCTTTCCGGTACCGCTCGCGATAAACGAAACGGACTATGTCCGATAGCAAAAGCAATTGGCAGACATCGCTATCCTCGATACTGAGCTATTTGCCGACCCTGTTGGCGAGATACTCGCGCAGCAATGACGCGCGGTATATTAGGAACCTAACCTATCTTTTCGGTGCATGAGTTAATCTGCGCGCGCTAGGTTAGGTAACCCGGCCGCAGGGACCGCATCCGACCGATTCTGCGCGCCGCCGCCGGTTTGCCCGCTAGAATATCTCCGGATTGCTCGTGCAGACTCGGACTACCGCACAAGGTTGTAGCGGGTTCGTCTGAATCCCGGCATCAGGCTACAGCGTCGGGCGGCAATGGCCGCGGCTAGGCAGGTCAAGGAGGAGAGTTAGGCGGCTATCGGGACCAGATCGCTCCGTCACCCGCCCAGGTATGGTCCTGAATCGGGTGTTGGGTGAAATGTTGGGTAAGCCAGCAATTAACCCCTAAATTCCTGATTATAAATGCCAAGTGGTGCCGGGGAGAGGAATCGAACCTCCGACCTACTAATTACGAATCAGTTGCTCTACCGACTGAGCTACCCCGGCTCTCGGCAAGGCGCGGATTATAGAGAAAGGTTTCGCCGCAAACAATCATTGGCTACCGATTCCTTTGCGTGGCGGGCGCAGGGCGAAGCGATGTTGGGTACGGCCCGCCGCAAGGGCGGGCCGTGCTTTTGCAGCGTTAGCAGGCGTTAGTCGTCGTTCGCCGCCAACTCGGGCGTGAACGTCGGCGCACTGCGGGGACGAACCTCAGTCTGATAGCCGTAGGCAATACGGATGAGCGTGGGCTCGTCGAACTCGCGGGCGAGCAGTTCCATGCCCACCGGTAGCGCGGGCGCGGCGGCGTTGCCCGTGGGTACGACCATGCCGGCCGGCATGGTGAGTGCCGGAAATCCCGAATATGGGCTCAGACGATTGTTGCTACCGGTGCTCGGCGAACTGCCCAATGCGGGCGCGAGGCCGAGCACTGACGGATAGAGCAGGGCATCGTAAGGCGCACCCAGGGCATTCGCGTTCATATCGTCGCCGTCGCGGTTGTCGAGGATACGCATCAGGCCGTTGCGTACGATGCCCGGGCGTTCTTCGAGATTGCGCTGATAGGCCGCGCGGTAGGCGACCGCCTCGTCGCTGGTGTCGCTAGCGTTTTCGACGGCACGGCCGATGGTCCCGTAGAAGGCGAACGTCCCTGTATTACGGGCCTCATAGCCGCCACTGGCTTCCACTTCGTCGAAACTGCGCAGATGGCCGTCGAGGTTGGAAGGCCAGCTCATCAGGTAGGCCGTCAGGTCGTTGCGAAACTCGTAGCGCGAATTGCTATCGAAGCCGGTCAGGTCGCCGAGTACGACATTGCGCTGGGCCAGATCGTCCGCAGTGAGGATATCCACTGTGGCGCCGGCGGCGCGCATCGCTTCGATGGCCTGCATGAGCTCGGCTTGTACCTGTGCGTTTTCGCCATTACCGTTGCCGAAAAGCGGCTCAAGTGCGGCGATTCGTGCGCCGTTGAGGCCATTCGGATCGAGGTAGTCGGTATACGTCGACGGCACATTGGTGATGGCCTCGTATTCGTCCACGCTTTCGATGGCCGCAGCGTCGTAAGCGAAGGCCTTGCGCTGGTTGGCGTGTTCGCTGTCGTCGAAACCGACCATTGCATCGAGCATGAGGGCGCAGTCTTCGACCGTGCGACACATCGGCCCGCCGGTGTCTTGCGATGCGGCCAGGGGCACGATGCCGTCCTGACTGACCAGACGCAGGCTCGGCCGGATGCCGACGAGGCCTTCCACGCTCGACGGCACGCGAATGGAACCACCGGTATCGCTGCCGGTGCCGGCCATGGCAAAGCTCGCGGCAATGGCCGCGCCGGTGCCCGAAGAGGAACCGCCCGGGCCCTTGCTCTGATCGTAGGCGTTCTTGACCTGGCCCTCCATCGAGCTGCTGCCCTGGAAGCCGAAGGCGAATTCATCCAGATTCGCTTTGCCCAGGATAATGCCGCCCGCATCGATAATTCCGGCCACCGAGAAGGCATCGTCCGGTGTGCGGTTGTACTGCATGGCGGTGCCGCCGGCCGTGGTCGTGACATCGGCGGTGTCGAAGTTGTCCTTGAGCAATACCGGTACGCAATGCAACGGCCCGCTGGGCCCGTCGACCGCATAATTACGATCGAGCATGCGGGCGCGATCAAGCGCGCGCGGGTTAAGGTTGATGACCGCGTGCAGCGTCGGGCCGGTATCGTCGTAGGCTTTGATACGGTCTATATAACCCTGAACGAGCGCTTCGCAGGTCAGTGTGCCGGCGCGCATCGCCGCATGTGCCTGCGCGATCGTGCCTTCGACGAACTTGAAGGTCGCCGGTTCGCCGGGCGTGGTGTCGTTGCCCGCGTTGACGTCGTTGTCGTCGGAATCGTTACACCCAGCCAATAGCGCTGCCAGCAACAGCAGGCTGATCGTAAGTCGTGATTTCATGATGTCCCCAAAGGTGAAAGGATGCGTTCGTAATCGAGCGCAGGTACGGTTAGGGGACGATGCATCCGCATGGTGCGCCGGCACGCCCCCCAACCCGCCCGGGATGCGCTCAAGCAAAAGCGATGCCATTGCATGGTCAATGCAGTTTGCACACGCAGGCTTGCGCTGGACGGGCTGTGTCTCGGACAATGCCCGGCGCGCAACACGCCGGAGAGGTGGCAGAGCGGTTGAATGCACCGGTCTTGAAAACCGGCAGGGGTTCACGCCCCTCGTGGGTTCGAATCCCACCCTCTCCGCCATTGTCGCCGCGCCTGCCCCTGGGCGTTTTCGGGGCGAGCGGCCGGCGGCGTGAGCGGTTTCTCCATCGGCCGCGATTTGCGGTAAAATTCCGAAAAATTGGCCCAAACAAGGACTCGCGCATGCACGAACAAGCACTTATCGATACGGCGAATGCGCTCGTTGTCGATGGCAAGGGGATTCTCGCCGCCGACGAATCGACCGGCACCATTAAAAAGCGTCTCGACAGCATCGGCGTCGAGTCGACCGAACAGACGCGACAGACGTATCGCAATCTGCTGTTCACCACGGAAGGCGCGCAGGACTACATCAGCGGCGTGATTCTGTTCGAGGAAACGCTGTTCCAGAAGGCCGATGACGGTACGCCGTTTCCGAAGCTGCTGGCCGATCAGGGCGTGATCCCGGGCATCAAGGTCGACAAGGGCGCCAAGCCGCTGGCCGGCAGCCCGGAAGAAAAAGTCACCGAAGGTCTGGACGGTCTGCGTGAACGCCTCGCCGACTATGCCAAGGCCGGGGCGCGTTTCGCCAAATGGCGCGGCGTGATCGATATCGCCGATCACCGCCCGAGCGACTACTGCGTGCATGTTAATGCGCACGCGTTGGCGCGCTATGCCGCCCTGTGCCAGGAAGCCGGCATCGTGCCGATCGTGGAGCCGGAAGTGCTCATGGACGGCGCCAACTCCATCGAGCGCTGCGAAGAAGTCACCGACCGTGTGCTCGATGCCGTGTTCGCCGAGCTCAAGGCCCAGAACGTCATGCTCGAGGGCATGTTGCTCAAACCCAACATGGTCATCGCCGGCAAACAGTGCCCGCAGCAAGCCGGGGTGGAGCAGGTCGCCGAAGCGACGCTGCGTTGCCTCAAGCGCCGCGTGCCCGCGGCCGTGCCGGGTATCGTCTTCCTGTCCGGCGGCCAAAGCGACGAACTGGCCACGGCCCATCTGGATGCGATGAACCGCAAGGGCCCGCATCCGTGGAAGCTGAGCTTCTCCTATGGGCGTGCGCTGCAGGCGCCGGCGCTGGCGGCCTGGGGCGGCAAGGACGACAATATCCCCGCTGCCCAGCAGGCCTACCTCAAGCGGGCCCGCAACAACGGCGCGGCCGCGCGCGGTGAATACAGCGCGGATATGGAACAGGCTGCCTGATCCGGCCGATGTAGGCGCTGGTTGAAAAGCCCGGGCAGGCCCCGGGCTTTTTTATGCGCTGCGCACCAATACGCACTTCATGGATATCGTTTCTGCACTCAAAGCGAGCAGTCTGTTCCGGGAACTGGACCGGCGAGCGTTGCGTTCGGTGGCGGCCAGCGCGGAGTGGCTCGAACTCGGCGGCGGGCAGTATTTGTTTCGCGTAGGCGAAAGCAGCGATGCGCTCTATCTGGTGGTATCCGGGCGTATCCGTGTCGTTCAGCCCGAAGCCGGCAGTGCGCCCCTGTTGCTGGGCGAAAGCAGTGCCGGCGAAACCGTGGGTGAGATCACCCTGATCACGGCGGAGCCGCATTCCTCCGATGCGTTCGCCTTGCGTGATACCGCGCTGATTCGTGTGTCCCGCGAGGTGTTCGAAAGTCTGGTCGAGCGCTACCCGAAAGCCATGCTGCGGGTGACGCGTCAGATCGTCGAACGCCTGCGTGCGGTCAAGCCCGCACCACAGCGCGAAAGCGTACGTAGTGCGCGTACCTATGCCGTGGTGCCGGTTCATCCCGGGATCGACGTGGCCGCGTTTTCCCGTGCGTTGAGCTGCGAGCTCGGCCAGGCCGCGTCCACCCTGCGCCTGGATGCCACCCGTGTCGATGCGGCGCTCGGCGAGGGGGCCGCGACCGTGGATTTCGGCATTGGCGAACGCAACCGCAGCGTGTCGGCCTGGCTGACACAGCTCGAGGATCGCTATCGCTATATCGTTTATGAAGCCAGTACCGAGCCGGACGCCTGGACACGCCGTTGTCTGCGCCAGGCCGACCGCGTGATTCTGATCGCCCACGGCGACCAGCGGCCGTTCGCATCGCGCAATCTGGTCTGGATACGCGAGCAGGCCCTGCGCGCGCCCCAGGAGATGGTGGTGCTGGTACCCGAGCGCGGCGGTTATTCGGCGCGTGCCTGGCGCGATATGGCGGGTGCCATCGCCCAGCATCGGGTCGCCAAGGCGCTGCCGGGGCCGGAAATGGGCCGACTGGCGCGCATGATTTCCGGACGCGCGGTGTGTCTGGTGCTGGGCGGCGGCGGGGCGCGCGGATTCGCGCATATCGGTCTGATTCGTGCGATGCAGGAAAAAGGCATCCCCATCGATGCCGTGGGCGGCACCAGCATGGGCGCGATGGTCGCGGCGATGGTGGCCATGGGCATGGATGCCCAGCAAATGTTGGCGCGCATGCGAGAAACGTTCGTCACCGGGCGTTTTCTCAACGACTATTCGTTATCGCGGATTTCGTTGATCAGCGCGGAGAAGTTTCGCCGCCAGCTCAAGACCCTGTTCGGCGAGCGTCATATCGAAGATCTGGACCTGCCGTTCTACTGTCTGAGCACCAATCTCACCCGGGGCGTGCCGGTGGTGCACGACCAAGGCGAACTGGCCACCTGGGTGGGCGCGAGCATGGCCGTACCCGGCATCGCGCCGCCGCTGGTTCATCGCGGCGATCTGCTCGTGGATGGCGGGCTGCTCAATGCCATCCCGTTCGATGTGATGGCGGCGATGGGGCGCGGGCAGGTGATCGTCTCCGATGTCAGCCGGGCGACCGATCTACGCGTGGAAATGGCGGAAGACGCGGAAACCGCATCGTTGCTGTCGCTGGGATCGAGCGCGCGCCATTTGAACATGTTCAAGATTCTGTTCCATACCGCCACACTCACCAGCGAACGCGAAAGCCGCGATATCGATGCCCGTGCCGATCTCGTGCTGCATATGCCGGTCGGCGGTATTAGCATGTTCGATTGGGACGAACTCGACGAGATCGTGTTCCGTGCCTATCACCATGCCGATCAGAAACTCGACGAATGGCTAGGTAAGCGCCGCGACGCGTTTCGCGCGCGGGTGGTGGCCAATCGGGTGGATTAGGGCGATCGTCGATAGGGACGGGTAGTTCTTTGATTGTGCATGACACTCAGCTGTCGGCGATCGCTCCGATCGCATGGCTGCGAATGAACGCATCGCCTGGCGGCGACCGGCCCGACGCGCTCGGTTTCACGCCACGGTCCGCGTTTTCAAAGCAATCCGCAGATCGACGCAGATTCACACAGATTAAAAGTTGCGAGCGCCGCCACCTCGCAAACCTGATGCCGGCCGACAGCGTGCCCAGACCGTGGTTGATCTGCTTATGTGCGTGTCTTCGCGTTCATTAGCGGGCAGCCGGCCTGCTTGAGGGCAGGAACGACAGATCACGCGGATGGGGCAGACTTTTGAACAGCGCCGGGGGTTTAGTGCCCCGAGCTAGTTCAGAAGTCGCGCGACGATGTCTTCGTAGATATCGCTCAAACGGGCGACGTCTTCGGCCACGATGCGTTCATTGGCCTGGTGGATCGTGTCGTTGAGCGGGCCGAGTTCCAGAACCTGGGCGCCGGTGGGGGCGATGAAGCGGCCGTCCGATGTACCACCCGCGGTAGAAAGTACGGTATCCAGCCCGGCGTGCTCGCGAATCGCGGCACGCGTGGCGTCGATGAGTGCGCCCTCGCGGGTGATGAACGGCGCGCCGGACAGCCGCCATGCGATCGCTTCGGCCGGAATGCCGTGGGCCACGCAGCGCTGTTCGACGTGACGGCGGATGCTGGCTTCATCCTGTTTGGGATTGAAGCGCCAGTTGAAGCGTGCCTCGGCGATACCGGGAATGACGTTTTCCGCGCCAGTGCCGGCTTCCAGATTCGATACCTGAAACGACGTTGGCGGAAAGAACTCGTCGCCATCGTCCCAGTGGTGGGCAGCCAGATCCGCCAGCAGCGCTAACAGGCGGTGCAGGGCATTGTCGGCCTTGTGCGGATAGGCTACATGGCCCTGGCGCCCCCGTACCCGCGCATGCCCATTGAGACTGCCGCGGCGGCCGTTCTTGACCGTATCGCCGAGTGTGTCGGTCGACGACGGTTCGCCGACCAGACAATAATCGATCGCGACACCGCGTTCGGCGAGCCAATCCATGACCGCGCGGGTGCCATCGACAGCCGGGCCTTCCTCGTCGCTGGTCAGCAAGAACGCCAGCCGCCCGCCATGCTCGGGATGGCGTGCACGAAAACGTTCCGCGGCACAGACCATCGCCGCGACGCTGGATTTCATATCGGCCGCACCGCGGCCGATCAGCCAGCCGTCGTCGAGGGTGGCTGCGAACGGATCGTGCGACCAGTCCTCAAGCGGGCCAGGGGGCACCACATCGGTATGGCCGGCGAAACACAGCAAGGGCCCACTGTCGCCGGCGACTGCCCATAGATTATCGACGTCGCCGAAGCGCAGATGCTCGACGGCAAAACCCGCCGCGGCCAGACGTTCGCCGATGAGCTTTTGGCAGCCAGCGTCGTCGGGCGTGACCGAAGCGCGCGCGATCAGCGCACGGGCGAGATCGAGCGCGTCGTCGGCCATCAGTCGGCGCCCGCGAGTGCGGCTTCGTAACGTGCTGCGGAAAAGCCGGCCAGTGTGTCGGTCGGCGTTTCCAGAATCGGGCGCTTGATCAGGGTGGGATGTTCGATCAGCACGGTCACCGGGTCAGCTTCGGCTGCTTCGCGCTGTTGCGTATCGAAGTCACGCCAGGTCTTGCTGCGTTTGTTGAGCAGCGCGCCATCGCCCAGGGCCTGGCGCCACTGTTCGAGCCGCTCGCGGGCCACGCCGTCGGCGCGCACATCGATCCATTCGTGCTCGATGCCCGCGCTCGACAACCACTGGCGGGCCTTGCGGCAGGTATCACAGCTGGCGATGCCGTAGATCCGGATCATGGCCGATCAGGCGCTGCGCAGCAGTTCGTTGATACCGACTTTCGCACGCGTGCCTTCATCGACTTTCTTGACGATGATCGCGGCGTTGATGCTGTAGCGCCCGTTATCGCGCGGCAGGCTGCCGGCGACGACGACCGAACCGGGCGGTACTTCACCGTGGATGATCTGGTCGGCTTCGCGGTCGTAGATCGGCGTCGAGGCGCCAATGAATACGCCCATGGAAATCACCGAGCCGCGGCCCACGCGTACGCCTTCGACAATCTCGGAGCGGGCGCCGATGAAGCAGTTGTCCTCGATGATCGTGGGCGCGGCCTGCAAGGGCTCGAGCACGCCGCCGAGGCCCGCACCGCCGGATAGATGCACGTTCTCTCCGACCTGCGCACAGGAGCCGACCGTGGCCCAGGTGTCGATCATCGCGCCGCTGCCAACATAGGCGCCGATGTTGACGTAGCTGGGCATGATCACGGCGTTGGGCGCGATATGCGCGCCGCGTCGTACCATGGCCGGCGGCACGATACGTGCGCCCTGTTTCTGAAAATCGTCGGCGTCGTACTGGGCATACTTCGAAGGCACCTTGTCGAAGTAGCGCGTATGCGCACCGTCGATCGGCGTGTTGTCGCGCAGCCGGAACGACAGCAGCACCGCCTTCTTGAGCCATTCGTTGACAACCCAGCCGTCGGCAGTGGGTTCGGCTACCCGTGCTGCGCCGGAATCGAGCAGGTCCAGCGCGCTCTGTACCGCGTCGCGCACGCTCGCATCGGCATTGTCAGGCGAGATATCGGCGCGGTTTTCGAAAGCCTGTTCGATGATCTGCTGGGTGTCGGCCATGGCGTCTCCTTGCAGCGCGCTCGCTGGACGCGCGGTTGGGTTCGTATTGAAGGCGCGAGAGTTTAACGTATTCAACCGACCGGGTCGTAGCCCGCGGGCTGTCGAAGCGGTGTAACCATGCGCCTGCGCGATCCGGGCGCGCGTCGGCGCACCGGATCACTCGTTTTGTTCGCGATCCTTATGTCGTAGTGGCGGCACACACACGGGCCAGCCGAGTGGCGGCTTCGACACAATCGGGCGTGGAGGCCACCAAAGACAGGCGCAAGCGGTTCTCGCCCGGGTTGACGCCGCCCGCAGCGCGCGCGAGATAACGGCCCGGTACCACGCGCAGGTTTTCGTCGCGCAGGGCGGCCACGGTCAAGGTTTCGTCGCTGGTATCGAAGGCCGGCCACAGATAGAACGAACCGGGCGGACGGCTGACCTCGCATAACGGTTCGAGCAGCGGCATGACCGCCGCGTATTTCTCGCGATAGCGATCGCGATTGGCCCGCACATGGGTTTCGTCGCGCCAGGCCGCGATGCTGGCCGCCTGTACGTGCGCACCCAGGGTCGCGCCGTGGTAGGTGCGATAGCGCAGATACTGGGTCAGCACGCGGCCGTCGCCGGCGACGAAGCCGGAGCGAAGGCCGGGCAGATTGGATCGTTTCGACAGGCTGTGAAATACCACGCAGCGCGAGAAATCGTCGCGACCGCCGGCATGGGCGATATCCAGCAAGCCCGGCGGCGGCGCGTCTTCGTCGGCATAGATTTCGCTGTAGCACTCGTCCGAGGCAATGATGAAATCGTGCCGGTCGGCCAGTTCGAGCGCACGTTCGAGATAGGCGCGATCGGCCACCGCGCCGGTTGGATTCCCGGGCGAACATAGATAGAGCAGCTGAACACGATCCCAGTCGGCCGCGCTCAGCGCGTCGAGATCGGCCAGGAAATCGGTGTCCGGCAGGCAGGGCAGATACAACGGCTCGGCCCCGGCCAGCAGCGCCGCGCCTTCATAGATCTGGTAGCCCGGGTTGGGCATGGCGACCGCCGCGCCCGGCCGCGATGGGTCGATTACCGCTTGGGCGAACGAAAACAGCGCTTCGCGCGTGCCCGCTGCGGGCAGGATATGACGTTTATCATCAATCGCTTGGCGTGCCACATTAAAGCGCCATGCCAACCAGTCGCCGATGGCCACACGCAACGCTTCGCTGCCCTGGGTTGGCGGATAGTGGGCGATGCCGTCGAGGGCGCCGAGTAGTGCGACGCGGGCTACTTCTGCCGGTGGGTGCTTAGGCTCGCCGATCGCCAGGGAAATGGGTGGCTGGGCCGTGTTCGGCTGCGTATCGCGTAACAGCGCCGACAGGCGCTCGAATGGATACGGCTGCAGCGCATCAAGACGTGGGTTCATGGGCCGTTCTTGTCGAGTTCGTTGGTCAGGGTCTGGCGTAGCCGCGAGCGGGTTTCGCGATCCCGTAGGGGCGCGTGGTCGCGGTCGGTAATGAAGAACACGTCTTCGGCCCGTTCGCCGATGGTCGCGATCTTGGCAGTCTCCAGGAGAATGCCGAAGCGGTAGAAGGTATCGCCGATCAGCGACAACAGGCCGGGCCGGTCGGCGGTGACCACTTCCATGACGGTACAGGCACGCTCGGGTGTTTCGCTGAAATAGATCTGGGTAGGCACATTGAAATAACGCGCCCGCCGCGAGGCACGTCGGGTGACGTCAATGCTCTCGACCTCGGGATTGGCAATCGCTGCGCGCAGGGTGTCCTCGATTTCCCGTCGGCGATAGGCGTCGGTGATCGGCTGGCCGTCGCTTTCGCAGATTACGTACGTGTCGAGCGTGTAGTCGTCACGCGTGGTGTTGATACGCGCATCCAGAATCGATAACCCCAACTGGGCGAGTACGCCGGTGGCCACGCCGAACAGATAGTTGCGATCACGGCTGTAGACGAACAGGGTGCTGCCCTGATCGGAGATCTCGGCAACGGTGACCAGCGGGCCGTCGCCGTCATGAGTGACGATGGCCCGCGTCTGCCGGGCAATTTCCTCGGGACTGTGCCGGAGGAAATAATCCGGTTCAAAACGTGCCCATACTTCCTTGAATCGCGGTGTATTTACCCGCGATCGGGTCAGCATGGCAGCGGCTGCACTACGGGTTTCGGCGATCACCTCGGCTTCGTCGAGTGGATCGTCCAGACCGCGTTCGAGCGCGCGCCGTGTACTGGTATACAGATCGACGAGCAGGCTTTCCTTCCAGGAGTTCCACAGATTCGGGTTCGTGGCACGGATATCGCACACCGTCAGCAAAAATAGCCGATCCAGTCGCTCCCGGTTGCCAACTTCTCGTGCGAACTCATTAACCACCTGTACATCGTTGATATCGCGTCGTTGCGCGGTCATCGACATCAGCAGGTGCTGGCGCACGAGCCAGCACACCAGCTCGGTATCGTCCGACGAAATACCGTGGTCTACGCAGAATTTGCGGGCGTCGACCGCGCCCAGCTCGGAATGGTCGCCGCCGCGGCCCTTGGCGATATCGTGCATGAGCCCGGCGATATACAGGATCTGCGGTTTGTTGAGCGACTGCATGAGTTCGCTTGCAAAGGGCAGTTCGTGCTGGAAGCGGGGCAGTACCAGCCGGCGCAGATTGCGAATGACGAACAGGGTGTGTTCATCGACCGTGAGCGTATGAAACAGGTCGTACTGCATGCGCCCGATGATCTTGCCGAAGTTCGGCAGGTAGCGGCCCAGGATGCCGTAACGGTTCATCCGCCTGAGTGCCCGAGTCACCCCGCCGCGCTGGCGTAGTATCTCGGTAAAAAGTCGCCGGCAATGAATTGAATTGCGGAAGTTTTTATCAATGAGGTGGCGATCGCGACGCATCAGGCGCAGGGTATGCGCCCGAATGCCGGTCAAGCGCGGACGTGTCTGCATGAGATAGAAGATCTCGAGCAGTGCGCTGGGGTGCTTGACGAAGACATCGTCGGCGGTGACTTCGATGAAACCGTGGCGTGACTGGAACCGTTCGTTGATCGGGCGTGCGCGTTCGTCGTCGCCGAAATGAAGAATCGCTTCGGAGAAAAGTTGCAGCAGAATATCGTTAAGCGCGGTTAGCGCTTTGATATTGCGGTAATATTTCTGCATGAACTGTTCGACGGCGAGGTTGTTTTCCTCGTCCTCGTAGCCCAGCAGTTTGGCGATCTGGATCTGGTGATCGAACAGCAGTCGGTCTTCCGGCCGATCGGTAAGGGTGTGCAGGGCAAAGCGCACGCGCCAGAGAAAGGCCTGACCCCGTTTGAGCTCAGTGAACTCGCGGTCGCTCAGGAAGCCGTAGTCGACCAGCCCGTCCAGCGTCTGGGCGGCGAACTGACGTTTGGCCACCCAGGCGATGGTCTGGATATCGCGCAGCCCGCCGGGCGATTCCTTGGTATTGGGTTCGAGCTTGTAGGCGGTTTCGTCGTAGCGGGCATGGCGCGCCTGCTGTTCCTCGATCTTGGCCTTGAAGAACTCGGCCGAGGGCCAGATGTGTTCGACCGAGGTCGCCGCGCGCATGGCGGCGAACAGGGCTGCATCGCCTGCAAGCGCACGCGACTCCATCAGATTGGTCATGATGGTGATATCGCCTGCGGCCTGTTCGGCACACTCGGCCGGGGAGCGCACGCTATGGCCGACCTCCAGGCCGATATCCCATAGATGGGTCAGAAACCGCTCGAGCGCCGGGCCGACGGTATCGAGCGTGCCCTGGCGATAGAGTATGAGCAGGTCGATATCCGAATGCGGCAGCAGTTCGCCGCGCCCGTAGCCCCCGACCGCGACCAGGCACGCGTCGGATGAGTCGGCCAGGGCCTGCCAGGCGTTGGTGAGCACGGCATCGACCAGTTCGCTGCGCGCGCCCACGAGCACATCCACATGGGCGCCGGCCCGAAATGCGCGCTCGATACGTTCGCGCCCGGTATCGAGATATTCGCGCGCCTGCGCGATCGACGCACCTTCGGTATTGCCCGCGCGGGCAATGAAATCGTCCCAGTCGCCGAGTTCGGCCTGGGCGCGGCGGCGGGTCTCGACGGTTTGAGCCATTTAGCCGCCCAGCTGGCTGGGGGTGAGGATTTCCACGCCGTCTTCGGTCACCAGCACGGTGTGTTCCCACTGGGCCGACAGCGAATGATCCTTTGTAACCACGGTCCAGCCGTCGGGCAGCACTTTTACGTGCCGCTTGCCGGCGTTGACCATGGGCTCGATGGTGAACGTCATGCCGGCTTCCAGACGCAGGCCCTGACCGGCCTTGCCGTAGTGCAGCACCTGCGGTTCCTCATGGAAACCCAGGCCGATGCCGTGGCCGCAGTACTCGCGCACGACCGAAGCGCGTTGCGATTCCACGAAAGCCTGGATGGTCGCGCCGATATCACCCAGCGTCGCACCCGGGCGCACCACCTCGATGCCCTTGTAGAGCGCGGCTTCGGCGATATCCGACAGCCGTCGTGCCTTGATCGAGGGCTCGCCGGCGAAATACATACGCGAGCTGTCGCCGTGATAGCCGTCCTTGATCAGGGTGACATCGATATTGACCGCGTCCCCTTTCTTGAGTGCCTTTTCGCCCGGGATGCCGTGGCAGACGACGTGATTGATCGATGTGCAGATCGATTTCGGGAAGCCGTGATAGTTCAGCGGCGCGGGCGTGGTGCCCAGCTCGTCGACCATGTAATCGTGACAGAGCGTATTGAGTTCGTCGGTCGTCACGCCAGGCTGCACATGCGGCGTGATCATATCCAGAACCTGCGCGGCCAGACGGCCGGCCTCGCGCATCTTGTCCTGTTCTTCGGGGGTCTTGATGGTCACGCTCATGCGTTATCGGTCCTTGCTAAAATCGTCGATGAATCGCGGCCGATTTACGGCCGATGCTAGCCTGCGAAGGGCCGCTATGGTATAAACCGCTCGCGTTCGCGGCAATGCAAGGCCCCGAACGCTTGTATGAACGGTCGATAACGACCGTATTCGATATCGAAAATCCGCACGCGTGTCGGCACATGAAACGGGGTGCCTGTCTGCTCATGCAGATCGGTTGTTTCATGGGATGCGCGTAAGCCACAACCCGGAGACAATCCATGAGTCAGATCAGCATGCGCCAGTTGCTCGAGGCGGGGGTTCATTTCGGCCACCGTACCCGTTACTGGAACCCCAAGATGGCCCCCTATATCTTTGGCCATCGCAACAAGATCCATATCATCAACCTCGAAGAGACCCTGCCGCTCTTCAAGGATGCCTACAACTATATCAGCCGCCTGTCCGCCAACGGCGGCAACGTCATGTTCGTGGGCACCAAGCGCGCCGCGCGCGAAGCCGTGGGCAAGCAGGCCCGGCGTTGCGGCATGCCGTTCGTCAACCATCGTTGGCTCGGTGGCATGCTCACCAACTTCAAGACGGTCAAGAACTCGATTCAGCGTCTGCACGATCTCGAGCAGATGATCGAGGACGGCTCGATTCGCAAGCTCAACAAGCGTGAAGCCCTCGATCTGTATCGTGAGCGCGACAAGCTCGAGCGCAGTATCGGCGGCATCAAGGAAATGACCAGCCTGCCGGATGCGCTGTTCATCATCGACGTCGGCTTCGAAAAGATCGCCGTCGACGAAGCGCGCAAGCTCGGTATCCCGGTGATCGCCGTGGTTGATACCAACTGCTCGCCGGAAAACATCGACGTGGTCATTCCGGGTAATGACGACGCCATTCGCGCGATTCGTATCTACACCGAAATGGTCGCCGACGCCGTGTTGGCCGGCCGTGGCAGCAAGGGTGACTTCTCGGGTCAGGACGACGCCATGGTCGAAGTCCAGGAACAGGGCGACAGCCACGAACCGGGCAAGCCCGCCGAGGCGCAGGCCGCCAGCGAAGCCACCCAGAACTCCGTGATCCAGGAGTCGCAGGGTGAAGCCGAGCCCACCGCGACCGCGTCGCTGGGCGATGTGGCCTCCGTGCCGTCGGAAGACCCCGAACAGGCCGATCCCAAGCAGGCCGACAAGTAATTACGTGCGCGCCGGCGTGCAATCGGCACGACGGCGCGCTCGCACCCCAACTTTGCGGAGAAACAATCATGGCAATTAGTGCTGCTCTGGTTAAGGAGCTGCGGGAACGCACCGGCGCCGGCATGATGGAGTGCAAGAAGGCACTCACGGCTACGGACGGCGATATCGATGCCGCAGCCGACAACATGCGTCGCGAAGGCCTGGCCAAGGCCGACAAGAAGGCAGGCCGTGTGGCGGCCGAAGGGCGTATCGCCACGGCGGTGTCCGACGACAAGACCGTCGCGGTGCTGCTGGAAGCCAACTGCGAAACCGATTTCGTCGGCAAGAACGACGACTTCGTGAATTTCGCCGAACTGGCGGCCCAGGCTGCGCTCGACAACGCGCCCGCGGATGTCGACGCCCTGGCCGAACTGGAAGTGGACGGCGAAAGCCTGGATGCCAAGCGTCGTGCGCTGGTCGCCAAGCTTGGCGAAAACATTACCATTCGTCGTTTTCGTCGTATCGAAGCCGGCGAAGGCAAGCTCGACGTCTATATGCACGGCGCGCGGATCGGCAGCGCGGTGGCGGTTGTCGGCGGCGAAGCCGAACTCGCCCGCGATCTGGCCATGCACGTCGCCGCCAGCGCGCCCGCGCATCTGTCGGCTGACGACGTGCCGCAGGAGCGTCGCGATTCCGAGAAGGAATTGCTCATGGCGCAGGCGCGCGACAGCGGCAAGCCGGAAGAGATCATCGAGAAAATGGTCGAAGGCCGGCTGCGCAAGTTCCTGGGCGAAATCACGCTCATGGGGCAGCCGTTCGTCAAGGATCCCGACATGACGGTCGAAAAGCTGTGCAAGCAGCAGAACGCGACCATCACCGACTATGCCCGTCTGGAAGTCGGCGAAGGGATCGAGAGGAAACAGGAAGACTTCGCTGCAGAGGTCAAGGCACAAGCCGAAAAGAGCGCCTAAGGGCGTAATGGCCGGCTGCCGAGGCAGCCGGCTTTTTTTTGACCGCGCCCGTATCGCATGATCGGGAGCTAAGTTATCGTTGCCGGCCAGGAGCCGCTTCCATGTTGTCGTACTGCTGCGCCATTCGATGAGCAAGAATAAATCGACCTGTAAACGCATATTGCTGAAACTCAGCGGTGAGGCCCTCATGGGCCAGGCCGATTACGGTATTTCGGCCGAAGTCGTCGAGCGACTGGCTGCTGAAATCAAGGGCCTGATCGAGTCGGGTGTGCAGGTCGCGCTCGTGGTGGGCGGTGGCAACATCTTCCGCGGCGTCGGTCTGGCCGGTCGCGGCATGGATCGCGTCACCGGTGACCAGATGGGCATGCTGGCCACGGTGATCAACGCACTGGGCCTGCAGGACGCCATCGAGCATGCGGGCATGACCGCGCGCGTGATGTCGGCAATCCGTATCAACCAGGTGTGTGAAGACTATATCCGGCGTCGTGCCATTCGCCATCTGGAAAAGGGGCGCGTGGTGATCTTCGCGGCCGGCACTGGCAACCCGTTTTTCACCACGGACTCGGCGGCGAGTCTGCGCGCGGTCGAGATCAATGCCGATCTCATGCTCAAGGCCACCAAGGTCGACGGCATCTACAGCGCGGACCCGATGCGCGACAGTAGCGCCAAACGCTATACGCACCTGACCTATGATGAAGTCATAGATCAGCGCCTGAGCGTGATGGATACCACCGCCATCGTACTGTGCCGCGATAACGGCATGCCGCTACGGGTGTTCGATATCAACCGGGCCGGCGATCTCGCCCGCATCGTCGCCGGCGACGACGTGGGTACGCTGGTCGACAACGACACGACGAGAAGCAACGGATGATTGACGAGATATACAGCGACGCACAGCAGCGCATGGACAAGACCATCAATGTCATGCGCGAGAATTTCAGCAAGATCCGCACCGGACGTGCGAGCACCAGCCTGCTCGATCATGTGACCGTGGATTACTACGGCTCCGAGGTGCCGCTCAACCAGGCAGCCAACGTCGCCCTGGAAGACGCGCGCACGATCACCATCCAGCCGTGGGAAAAGTCGATGGTGCAGCCGGTCGAGAAGGCGATCATGAAAGCCGATCTCGGTCTCAACCCGTCGACAGCCGGGCAGGTCATTCGCGTGGTACTGCCGCCGTTGACGGAAGACCGCCGCAAGGATCTGGTCAAGGTCATTCGCGCGGAAGCCGAGGACGGGCGCGTGGCAATCCGCAATATCCGTCGCGATGCCAACTCCACGCTCAAGGAACTGGTCAACGAAAAGGAGATCAGTGCCGACGATCAGCACGGCGGGGAAGCACGAATCCAGAAACTCACCGATCAGCATATCGACCGGATTGACAGCCTGCTCGAGGACAAGGAAAAGGAGATCATGACGGTTTGAACGAACCGTCGATCGAGTTCGAGCGCCAGGTGCGAATATGACTGTGCCCGACCACGTCGCAATTATCATGGACGGCAACGGCCGCTGGGCGAGCCGGCGTGGTCTGCCGCGCGCGGCCGGGCATCGCTCGGGCGCGCAGGCGGTGCGTTCGATCGTTGAAAGTGCTAGAGAGCAGTCTGTTAAGACGTTGACTTTATTCGCATTTTCGAGCGAGAACTGGCAGCGACCCAAAACCGAGGTGCGGGTATTGCTGGATCTGTTTCGGCGCACGATCCGGCGCGAAATCGATTCCATGCACGGCTCGGGCGTACGCCTGAGCTTTATTGGCGAACGGGCGCATTTCTCGGAAGCCCTGCAACAGGAAATGGCCCAGGCCGAGCAGCGCACGCGCGATAACGAGGCGCTCAACCTCGTGATCGCCATCGACTACGGCGGCCGTTGGGATCTGGTGCAGGCGGCCCGCCGCCTGGCGCGCGATTGTCGCGACAACGCCCTCGATCCCGACGATATCGACGAGCACAGCCTCGGCGAGCGCATGGCGTTGGCCGATTTTCCGGCGCCGGATCTGTTCATCCGTACCGGCGGCGAACGTCGGATCAGCAACTTTCTGCTCTGGGATCTGGCCTACAGCGAATTGTATTTCTCCGACGAACTCTGGCCGGATTTCGATGGCCATAGCCTGGCCTGTGCGATCGAGTGGTTCGGTCAGCGCCAGCGCCGGTTCGGACGACTGCCGCAAGCCACGGCAACGGGGCTCTAGCGGATGCTGGCCACACGCATCGCGACGGCGCTGGTGGTGGTACCGCTGGCGGTGCTGGGCATGCTCTATCTGCCGACGTTCGCCATTACGCTGGTCTTTTCGGTGCTCATGTTGCTGGGCGCCTGGGAGTGGGCAGGGCTTTTGCGTCTGCGCGACACCGGCCATGTGGCGATGGTGCTGGCCACGGCCGCGCTGATTTTCGTGTTCGCGCTCATTCGTAGCCAGTGGTGGCTGGTAGCGGTCGACAATCTGCTGATCGGCGCGGCCTGTATCTGGTGGTTGATCGCCATCGGCTGGATCGTGCGCTATCCGAATGGCTGGGCGGCGGTGATGGGGCGTATCGATGTGGGCGTGGCCACCGGTCTGCTCACCCTCGTCGCCGCGGTTGCGGCCGTGACCTACTTGCATCAGAGCGATCAGGGTGCGTTGCTGTTGCTGGCCTTTTTCTTTCTGATCTGGGCGGCGGATACGGGCGCCTATATTGCCGGGCGTACCCTGGGGCGGCACAAGCTCGCCCCGGCGGTCAGCCCGGGCAAGACCCGGGAAGGCGCGATCGGCGGTATCGTTGCCGCCATGGTGTTTGCCGGCGCCGGCGCCTGGGTGCTCGGCTACGGCGGTGAGCGGCTCGTGGGGTTCGTGGTGTTGGGTGCCTGGGTCGCGATCATTTCGATCGTGGGCGATCTGACCATTAGCATGTTCAAGCGCCATGCCGGTATCAAGGATAGCGGGACATTGTTTCCAGGCCATGGCGGGGTGCTCGATCGGCTCGATAGCGTGCTGGCCGCCGCGCCCTGGTTCGTGGCCGGCCTGCACTGGCTGCCGAGTACGCTCTAGCGCCGGGCTGCGTTCGTCGCAGCGTGGGCGTGCGCAGGTAGACTATGCAGTACCCGGCTTGGGTACATGCGCTTAATCCAGGTTTTTCGTCCTCGCCGGTGACACTGCCGGCGCGCGGGAGAAGTAAGTTACATGTCTGACTGGCTGATGTCGGTTCCAGCGTTCATCGTGGCGATCGGCCTGCTCGTGGCCGTGCACGAATACGGCCATTTCTGGGTTGCCCGCCGGATGGGCGTGAAAGTGCTGCGCTATTCGATCGGCTTCGGCCATCGTATCTGGGGCTTCACCGGCCGGCGCAGCGGCATCGAGTACTGGCTGTCGGCGATTCCCCTGGGCGGCTACGTGAAGATGCTCGACGAGCGCGAGGGCGAAGTGGCCGAGGCCGACAAGCCCTATGCCTTCAACCGCCAGCACCCAGCCCGCCGGATCGCGATCGTGGCTGCCGGGCCGGGGGTGAATTTCCTGTTCGCGATCGCTGCCTACTGGCTGGTGTTCATGATTGGCGTGGCCGGTATCAAGCCGATGATTGCAGCCGCGCCCGATGCCAGTCTTGCCGCCCAGGCAGGTCTGCGCGCCGGAGACGAGATCGTGGCCATCGACGATCGCCCGATCGAGAACTGGGAGGATCTGCGCCTGGGCCTGATCGAGCGCGGGCTCGATGGCCAGGCGATCGATCTGGATGTGCGCAGCAGCGATGGCGATACGCGCGATGTACGCCTTGATTTGTCCGATGTGCCCGCCGACCCGGAAAAACTGTTCGATCGCCTTGGACTGGCGCCGTACCAGCCGCCGGCCACGCCGCTGATCGCCGAGGTTCTGCCTGATAGTGCGGCCAGTCGCGCGGGTGTGAAGCAGGGGGACGAAATCAAGGCGGTCGACGGTCAGACGGTAGATACGCCTCAGGCGCTGGTCGAACGCATCAAGTCCAGCCCGGGCGCACGTGTCGTGCTCACGGTGGAACGCGATGGCGCGAGCCGCGAAATTCCGGTGACGCTGGATTCGGTCGACAATGATGCAGGCCAGTCCGAGGGGCGCCTGGGCGCGCAGATCGGCGTCGACAGCCAGGCCTGGGAGAGCATGCGCACTACACGCCAGCTCGGCCCGCTGGCGGCGATTCCGGCGGCGGTCGCCAAAACCTGGGAAGTCTCGGCGCTGACGGTTCGCCTGATGGGGCGTATGGTCACCGGCGAGGTCTCCTGGCGCAACGTCAGCGGCCCGATCCAGATCGCCAATTATGCCGGCCAGAGTGCGAGTATTGGCCTGGAAGCGTTCGTGGGCTTTCTGGCGCTGGTCAGCGTCAGTCTGGCGGTGCTCAACCTGCTGCCGATTCCGGTGTTAGACGGGGGGCATCTTCTGTATTATTCGATCGAATGGATAAGGGGCCGACCTCTTTCAGAGGCGGTACAGGTCGCAGGGCAGCAGGTCGGCATGGTCGCTCTGCTGATGCTGATGACCCTGGCTTTCTACAACGATATCCTGCGCTTGCTCGGGTAAGTAAGGTTCTTGAAATATGCCTGTATGTGTGACGCGCGCGTTCGCCGTGCTGCTGTGTCTTTTCGCTGCGAGCGCCTGGGCGCAGGCTCAATCGCCGGATTCCGGCTACGACTTCCGTGTCGACGACGTGCGCGTAACCGGCGTGCAGCGGCTCGAGCCGGGTACCGTGCTCACCTATCTGCCGCTGTCGGTGGGCGATCGCATGAGCGAAGCTCGGGCCCAGCAGTCCATTCGTGCGCTTTACGATACGGGGCTGTTCGAAAACGTCGCCCTGCAACGTGAAGGCAACACGCTGATCGTGGATGTCACCGAGCGGCCCGAAATCGCGCGCTTCACCATCGAGGGCAACAAGAACATCGGCGGCGACAAACTCAAGGAAGCACTGGCCGAGCAGGGTTTGGCTCAGGGCGAGCTCTACAAGCGTTCGCTGGTCGATCAGCTCGAACAGGAGCTGCGGCGTCAGTACTACGCCAACGGTTATTACAGCGTGGCGATCGATACGAAGGTCACCGAGCTCGACAACAACCGCGTCGCCATCGATATCGATGTAACCGAGGGTGAAGTCGCCTCGATCAAGGACATCAACATCATCGGCAACGAGCACTTCAGCGACGAAGAACTGCTGGATGTGTTCGAACTCAAGCCGAGTTCACCGGCTTATACCCATCCGCTGACCTTCTGGCGCAGCCGCGATCGCTATTCGCGCGAAAAGCTGCTCGGCGATCTCGAGTCGCTGAATTCGTTCTACCAGAACCGCGGCTATATCCGTTTCAATGTTTCGTCGATCCAGGTGTCGCTGTCGCCGGACAACCGCAACATCTTTCTGACCATCAACGTCGACGAAGGCGATCAGTACAAGATCAGCGACTATAAATTCGCCGGCGACATGATCGTGCCCCAGACCAGCCTGCAGCGGCTGGTCACCGTCGAGCCGGGCGAGACGTTCTCGCGTAGCCAGGTCGATGCCTCGGCCAACAGCATCAGCTCGGGACTGGCCGATTTCGGTTATGCCTTTGCCGATGTCGATCCGCTGACCCGTATCGATGACGAAGACAAGACCGTCGATCTGACCTTCTTCATCGATCCCGGCAAGCGCGCGTACGTACGCCAGATCACCTTCAACGGCAACGACAAGACCAACGACGAAACCCTGCGTCGGGAAATGCGCCAGTTCGAGGGCGCGCCGTTCTCGCGTCGCGGCGTCGAACGCTCGCGTACGCGTCTGGCGCGGCTGCCCTATATTCAGGACGTGCAGGTCAATACCGAAAAGGTCGCCGGTAGCGAAGACCTGGTCGATGTCGACTACGACGTGACCGAACGTGCGGCCGGCACTCTGCAGTTCGGCGTCGGCTTCTCCGATGCCCAGGGCTTTCTGATCAACGGCAGTGTCTCGCACAGCAACTTCCGCGGGACCGGCAACCGCCTGACCCTGCGCGCGGAAACCAACGACTACGCCAAGAGCGTGGGCGCGAGCTGGACCGATCCGTATTTCACCGATGAAGGCGTGTCGCGCACGATCTCGGCGTTCTATCGCAATACCGATCAGCTCATTCGTATCGGTTCCGGCTTCGACCTGAACTCGATCGGCGGCGCGGTGACCTTCGGCCTGCCCATTACCGAGTACTCGCAGCTACGCGCGGGTCTGGGTGTGGAAAGCAACGAGATCAACTCGGCGGTCAATCGCCGCGGCGAGGAGCAGCTTTCCGACCAGCTTGCCGAGTTCATCGACGAAAACGGCAAGGAAGCCACGACCTATGAACTCCAGACCGGCTGGTCGCGCGATACGCGTAACCGGACGTTCTTTGCCACCCGCGGTAGCAATACCGAGTTCCAGTTCAATATCAAGGGCCCGGGGTCGGATCTGGAATATTACGACACCAGCCTCGAACACGAGCGCTATTTCCGTGTCGGCGCCTGGGTACCCGGCTTGTCCGACAAGATGGTGCTGTCGATGGACGGCCGTGTCGCCCAGACCGATGTCTGGGGCAAGGGCGAGGATGTGCCGCCCTACGACAACTTCTTTGCCGGTGGCGCGCGTTCGGTGCGTGGTTACTCCAACGGTGGTCTGGGTCCGCGTGATTCGCTCGACAATCCGTATGGCGGCCAGTTTCTGACGACTCTGCAGAGCGAGCTGGTCATCCCGACCTTCCTCGAGTCGGATAACAAGTCGACCCGCCTGACTGCGTTCTACGACATCGGTAACGTCTACGAAGACGCCAGTGCGTTCGAAGCCTCCGATCTGCACAAGTCCGCGGGTGTCGCGTTCTACTGGTTCACGCCGTTCTTCGGGCTGCTGCGCGTGAGCTACGCGGCCTATGTGGATGATCCCGACAACGACGACGTCGATCGCTTCCAGTTCTCCTTCGGCGTCGGGCTGTAAGGCGCGACTGGAACAGGTTGGAAAGATGGCGGACATGCAATCGATACGCAGGCTCGCATTCACGCTCGCGGTGGCGTTCGCGCTCGCGAGCGCCGCGCCGTTGCAGGCGGCACAGCCCACCGATGGCGCCGCCAACGAGGTGCTGCGTATCGGCGTGGTCGACGTGGCCCGCGTCGTCAATGAATCGCCCCAGGCCGCGCGCGCCAAATCGAGCATGGCGACACAATTCGCCAAGCGAAAAAACGAGCTGGAAGCCAAATCGAATGCGCTGCGTCAGGACATGGATCGCCTGGCCCAGGACGGTTCGGTGATGAGTGAAGCCGATCGCGACAAGCTGCAAAGTGATATTCGGGATCGCCAGCGCGAATTGCAGCTTGAGCGCAGCAAGTACAACGACGATGTATCGGATGCCGAACAAAAGGAGTTCGAGCAGATGCGCGCCGATATCCTCAAGATCATCGATCAATACGCCGAGGACAACGGCTACGATCTGATCCTCGGCGATGGCGTGATCTACAGCAGCAAAGCGGTCGACGTGACCGACGAGATCCTGGCCGAACTCGGAGATAGCTAGGTATGGCCGCGAGCAGGGCGGCCGCGGTCACACTCGCGACGCTGGCCGAACGCTTCGATCTGGTCGTGCAGGGCAATGCGGCGCAGACCGCTATCCGTGGCGTGTGTGCGCTCGAGCCGGGCAAGCCGGACTGTATCGCCTTTGCCGAAAATGCCGGTCAGATCGAATCGATCAATCGCAGCGCGGCCGCTGCCGTGATCTGCCCGGCAGCGGTAGCCGAGACAATCGAAACCCCCGTACTGGTTGCGAAACAGCCCCGGCTGGCGTTCGCGCGTGTGGCCGCGCTGTTCGAGCGCCCGTCAGCCCCTGCCGGCATCCACGCGCGCGCAGTGGTGGCCGAAACCGCGCAAATCGATACGCAGGCCAGCATCGCTGCCAACGTGATCGTGGGCGAACATAGCGTCATCGCGGCGGGCGCGGTCATCGGTGCGAACACGGTCATTGGCGCGGGTGTGCATATCGGCGCCGATACGCGTATTGCCAGTAATTGCAGTATCGGCGACGACGTGCGCATGGGCGAACGCGTGTCGATCGAAGCCAATGCGGTGATCGGCGGGCGCGGCTTCGGGCTGGTGCACAACGGTCACGGCTGGGAGGCGATTCCGCAGATGGGAAGCGTGCATCTCGGCGACGATGTCGAAATCGGGGCCGGCACGACCGTCGATCGCGGCGCGCTCGACGACACCATCATTGCGCGCGGGGCGAAGATCGACAACCAGGTTCATATCGCCCACAACTGTCGTATCGGCGAACATACGGTGATCGCCGGCTGTACCGGTATTGCCGGCTCCTGCACGATCGGCGCGAACTGCATGATCGGTGGCGGTGTGGGAATCGGCGATCATGTGCATATTGCTGACGGCGTGATCATTACCGCCGCCAGCCAGGTCCCCAAGAACATCGACCGAGGCGGCGTATACTCCTCGACTTTTCGCGCGATGCCGGCCACGGGCTGGCGCAAGCGTCTGGCCCTGTTTCGACAGCTCGACAAGCTCGAGCGGCGCCTGCGACGCGTGGAGCGCGCCGGACCTTCATCGGAGAACAACGAATGAGCGATCAAGACGATATCAAGACCATCATGCGGCAATTACCGCATCGGTTTCCGTTTCTGCTGGTGGATCGCGTGCTCTCCTGCGAACCGGGCAAGTCCATCACCGCGATCAAGAACGTCACCATCAACGAACCGTTCTTTCCCGGGCATTTTCCCAGCGAACCGGTGATGCCCGGCGTGCTCATCCTCGAAGCACTGGCCCAGGCCGGGCTGATTCTGGGCATGCGGACAGTGGAATCGGAAGAGGGCACGATCGTGTACTTCGCCGGTATCGACAAGGCGCGTTTCAAGCGCCGCGTCGTGCCGGGCGATCAACTGCTGCTCAAGCTGGTGGTCGGCTCGGCCAAGAAGCGGATCTGGCGCTTCGATGCCGAAGCCTGGGTCGGTGACGAGCTGGCCTGCCGTGCCCAGATGATGGCTGTTCCGGGGAAGCCCGATGCCAATTGATCCCAGCGCACAAGTTCATCCCGAGGCCGAGATCGGCGACGATGTCGATATCGGGCCGTTCAGTGTTATCGGCCCGCATGTCAAGATCGGCGCCGGCACGCGGATTGGCCCGCATGTGGTTATTTCCGGGCATACGACGATCGGGCGCGAGAACCAGATTTTCCAGTTCGTCTCGCTCGGTGCCGAACCGCAGCATCGCGTTTATGCGGGCGAGCCAACGCGCCTGACGATCGGCGATCGCAATACGTTTCGCGAATACTGTAGCGTGCACCGCGGTACGGTCATCGACCAGAGCGAAACCATCATCGGCGACGACAATCTGCTGATGGCCTATACCCATGTCGCACACGATTGCGTGCTGGGAAACGGCATTACCATGGCCAACGGCGCGAGCCTGGCCGGGCACGTGCGGATCGGCGATTTCTGTATTCTGGCCGGTTTCGCGCTGGTCTATCAGTTCCGCCGTGTAGGCACGATGGCATTTCTGGCCTATTGCAGCGGCGTGCAGCAGGATGTGCCGGCGTTCGTACGCAGTGCCGGCGCCCCGGCCGTGCCGCATGGCGTCAATTCGGTCGGCATGCGCCGTCGCGGCTACAGCGAAGAAGAAGTCACTGCCGCCAAGCGGGCCTATCGCACCATCTATCGCTCCAAGCTGCGTCTGGAACAGGCCCGCGAGGCGCTGCGTGAGCCCGCCCAGTCGAGCGAAGCGGTGCGCCTGATGCTCGAATCGCTCGAACAGGCCGAGCGCGGCATCATTCGCTAGGGTGGCCAATACGCAGCGGCGGTTTTTCATCGTCGCCGGGGAACAGTCCGGCGACGTACTCGGCGCGGGGCTGATCCGTGCACTGAAAAAACGCTATCCGCAGGCGGTTTTCGAAGGCGTGACCGGCCCGCGTATGCGCGAGGCAGGTTGCGAAACGCTGGCCGATATCGAGGCGTTATCGCTGTTCGGTATCAGCGAGGTGATCGGCCAGATACCGCGTCTGCTGCGTCTGCGGCGCCGACTGTTCGCCCATGTGATCGACACCGCGCCTGATGTATTCATCGGTATCGACGCGCCGGCCTTCAACACCACGCTGGAAAAGCAGCTGCGCGCGCGTGGCATGACCACGGTGCACTATGTCTGCCCGACCGCCTGGGCCTGGCGCCAGGGCCGCACGAAGAATATTCGCAAGGCGGTGGACCTGCTGCTCGCGATCTTTCCGTTCGAAGAGGCGTTTTTTCGCCGTTTTGATATTCCGGTGACTTTCGTCGGTCATCCCCTGGCCAACGAGCTGCCGTTGCATCCGGATAGCGCGAGCGCGCGCCGTGCACTGGGTCTGGATAGCCAGCGCCCGCTGGTCGGGCTGTTGCCGGGCAGTCGTCGTTCCGAGGTCAGCCGCCTGGGGCCGATCTTCATCGACACGGCGCGCTGGTTACGCGCGCGCCACTCCGAGGTCGCCTTTGTGGCGCCCATGGCTTCGCGGGGTGTGCGTGAACTCTTTGAAGCACAGCTGGAAAACGCGGGTGCGGATCTGGATATTCGACTGATCGACGGGCGTTCCCGCGAGGTCATGCGTGCGGCCGATGTCTTGTTGCTGGCCTCGGGTACGGCGACGCTGGAGGCACTTCTGGCGAAAACGGCGATGGTCGTGGCCTATAAGCTGTCGCCCATGAACTATGCCATCGCGAAGGTGTTCAACCTGATCAAGACCGAACACGTGAGCATGCCCAATCTGCTGGCTGCCCGTGCGCTGGTGCCCGAATGTCTGCAGCAGGATGCCCGGGTCGATGTCATCGGCCCGCAAGTGGACCGGCTGCTCAATTCAGCGACGGCACGCGCCGCACAAACCGACGCCTTTGACGCGATCCATGCGCAGCTCGCCCTGGATGCCGACGAACGCGCGGCCGCGGCGATTGCCGAGCTGCTCGAGGCGCGTCCATGAGGCGCGGCGGACGTCGTTTTGCCTGCCCGTTCGTGGCCGGGGTCGATGAAGTCGGGCGGGGGCCGCTGGCCGGGCCGGTCGTGGCTGCGGCGGTTATCCTGCCGGCCAAACCCTTGCTGCGAGGGCTTGCCGATTCCAAGGCGCTGGGCGAGCGCGAGCGTGAACGCATGGATGCACGTATCCGCAGTCGCGCGTTGGCCTATGCCATCGCCGAGGCGTCGGCAGCCGAAATCGACAGCCTGAATATTCTTCAGGCCAGCCTGCTGGCCATGCAGCGGGCGGTGAGCGCGCTACGATTGACGCCGTTCGCCGCCTGGGTCGACGGCAATCAGCCGCCGCCGCTGAATCTGCCCCTGCGTACCGTGGTGGGCGGTGACGGCAGCGTGCCGGCGATCAGTGCGGCCTCGATCATCGCCAAGGTCGCCCGCGACCGGCAGATGTGCGAACTGGATGTGATCTATCCAGGCTATGGTTTCGCCCAGCACAAGGGCTATGGTACGCGGGCCCACCGAGACGCAATCGATGCTTTCGGGGTGACCCCCATTCATCGACGCAGTTTCGCGCCGATCACGCGGGCACTGCAGGCACGCCAGATCGATTTCATCGATTAGGAAAAACCGGCAAACGCCCATAGGCCGGGCGTTGACGCGAAAGCCGGTTCGCTTGCGTGCGACCGATCTGCCAATCGCCCCGGATTGCTCGTTAGAATGACAGCGCACGACCACGGCCGTGTCTGCCGTGGCCCGCCGTCGCTCTGCGCCGACGAAACCGACCGACCCGAAGAGCCTATGCCTGCCGAATTCGTCCATCTGCGTGTCCATACCGAATACTCGTTGTCCGACGGCATCGTGCGGATCAAGCCGCTGCTGGCGCAGACGCGCGAGGCAAACATGCCGGCGGTGGCCATTACCGACAACGTCAATCTGTTCGGCATGGTCAAGTTCTACAAGGCCGCGCTGGGCGCCGGCATCAAGCCGATCGTGGGCGTGGATCTACATATCGACGAAGGCCCGCAGGAAACGCCTTCGCGGTTGACCCTGCTGGCCCAGAATCGAACCGGCTACCGCAATCTCTGTGATCTGCTCACCCAGGCCTATCTGCACGGCCAGCATCGCGGTCAGGTACTCTGCGAGCGGGAATGGGTGGCCGAAAAAGCCGAGGGTCTGATCGCGCTGTCGGGCGGCATGGTGGGCGACACCGGCATTGCACTCATGGCCGGCAAGCCCGAGATCGCGACCGCGCGCGCCGAACAATGGCAGCAGATATTCGGCGATCGTTACTATCTGGAAGTCACGCGCTGCGAGCGCACCGGCGAGGCGGCCTGGCTGTCGGAAACGGTGGGGCTGGCCCTGCGCTGCGATATTCCCATCGTGGCCACCAACGACGTGCGCTTCCCCCATGCCGACGATTTCGATGCCCATGAAGCCCGCGTGGCCATTCATGGCGGCTATACGCTGGCCGACCCGCGGCGCCCGAAGAACTACACGCCCGAGCAGTATCTGAAAACGCCCGAACAGATGGCCGAGCTGTTCGCGGATCTGCCGGAAGCGCTGGAAAACAGCGTGGAAATCGCGCGCCGTTGCAATCTGGAGCTCACGCTCGGCGAGAATGTGCTGCCGGAATTCCCGGTACCGGAGGGCCACGACGCGGCCTCGTTTTTGCGCGCGGAATCCGAATCCGGGCTGGCAGAACGCCTCGAGCTGCTATACCCGGACGAAGACGAGCGCGAACGGCGCAAGCCCGAGTACGACGCGCGTCTGGATCACGAACTCGACGTGATCAAGACGATGGGCTTTCCCGGCTACTTTCTCATCGTTGCCGACTTCATCCGCTGGGCCCGTGAAAACGGCGTGCCGGTGGGCCCGGGGCGTGGTTCCGGTGCCGGCTCGCTCGTGGCCTATGTGCTCGGCATTACCGATCTGGATCCATTGGCTTACGACCTGCTGTTCGAGCGGTTTCTTAACCCCGAACGTGTCTCCATGCCCGACTTCGATGTCGACTTCTGCATGGACGGGCGCGACCGCGTGATCGAATACGTCGCCCAGCGTTACGGTCAGGAAAAGGTCAGCCAGATCATCACCTACGGCACCATGGCCGCCAAGGCGGTGGTGCGCGACGTCGGCCGTGTGCTGGGCCATCCCTACGGCATGGTCGACCGTATCGCCAAGCAGGTGCCGTTCGCCCCGGACATGACGCTTACGCGCGCGCTCGAGGAATCCGAAGAGCTGCGCCAATCACGCGAGGACGAAGAGATCGGCTATCTGCTCGATCTCGCACTCGCCCTGGAAGGCCTGTCGCGCAACCCGGGCAAGCATGCGGGCGGCGTGGTCATCGCGCCGTCGAACCTCATCGACTTCACGCCACTCTATTGCGAAGCCGGCGGTGGCAATCGCGTCACCCAGTTCGACAAGGACGATGTCGAAGCCGTCGGCCTGGTGAAGTTCGACTTTCTGGGCCTGCGTACGCTCACCATCATCGACCGCGCGGTACAGGTCGCCAATGCGCGCCTGGCGAAATCGGGCAAGGACCCGATCGATATCCGCGCTATTCCGCTCGACGACAAGAAACCCTACGAGCTGCTCAAGGCCGGCGACACCACGGCCGTGTTCCAGCTCGAATCCTCGGGCATGCGGCGGCTGGTCAAGCAGCTCAAGCCCGATGAACTCGAGGATATCGTGGCGCTGGTCGCGCTCTACCGCCCGGGCCCGCTGGAATCCGGCATGGTCGAGGACTTCATCGACCGCAAGCACGGCAAGGCGCGCGTGGTGTATCCGCACGACAGCCTGGCCGAGGTGCTCGAGCCCACCTATGGCGTGATCCTGTATCAGGAGCAGGTGATGCAGATCGCCCAGGTGCTGGCCGGCTACAGCCTGGGCAACGCCGATCTGCTGCGTCGTGCCATGGGCAAGAAAAAGCCCGAGGAAATGGCCAAACAGCGCGACGGCTTCGTCAAGGGCGCGGTGGCCAATGGCATCGAAGAGGATACCGCGGCCTATATCTTCGATCTGGTCGAGAAATTCGCCGGCTACGGCTTCAACAAGTCGCATTCGGCCGCCTATGCGCTGGTGTCGTACCAGACGGCCTGGCTCAAGGCTTATTACCCGGCCGATTTCATGTCGGCGGTGCTTTCTGCGGATATGGATCACACCGACAAGGTCGTGATCATGATCGACGAATGTCATCGGTTGAATATCGATGTGCTGCCGCCGGACGTGAATTCCTCGGAATACAACTTTTCCGTGGTCGACGATAACGCCATCCGCTACGGCCTCGGCGCGATCAAGGGCCTGGGCCGCGGCGCGATCGAAACCGTGATGGAGGAACGCCGTGCAAACGGTGCCTACGCCAATCTCTACGATTTCTGTCGGCGTATCGATACCTCCAAGGCCAACCGACGCGCGCTGGAAGCACTGATCAACGCTGGCGCGCTGGATCAGCTGGGCCCGAACCGGGCCAGTCTCATGCAGGGGCTCACGCGTGCGCTGGCTGCCGCCGAACAGGATCGCAATGCCGCCAGTGCCGGCCAGAACGACATGTTCGGGCTCGCCGAAGACGCTGCCGACAACATGGGCCCGCCGCTGGAAGAGCGCCCGGAATGGCCGGAGGACGAACGCCTCAAGGCCGAGCGCGACACGCTGGGCCTGTATCTGACCGGCCATCCCATCAAGGCCTGGGAAGACGAACTGGCGCTGATGACCAATGGCAAGATCGCCGAACAGGTCGCGGCCATGCCACGTCCGGAAGAAGGCGGGCGCGGTCGGCGCGGTGGCAACAAGCGTAGTGCGGTGGTCGCGGGTCTGGTGGTGGAAGTCCGGCGCATGAAAAAAGGCCGACGCATCATCGTGGTGCTCGACGATGGCAGTGCGCGTATCGAATGCCCGCTGTTCGAGGACAAGGCCGCCGAATACGGCCATCTACTCGCCGCGGACAAGCTCGTGGTGGTCGAAGGCAAGTTGCAGTTCGACGACTTTACCGACGGCTTTCGCCTGAATGCGGAAACGGTGATGGATTTCGACACTGCGCAGGCGCGATTTGCCCATCGGGTGTTGCTGCGGGCCACGCCCAAGGTCGATGTCGAGGCGCTGGTCGGCTGTGTGGATCGCCACCGTGCCGAGGAAGCCGGCTGCGATGTCGTCGTGCGCTACAGCAACGATCAGGCCCGGGCCGTGCTCACCCTCGGCGAGACTCGAGTACGCCTGTGCGACGAATTGCTGGCCGATCTCAAGCATCTCGTGGGTGCGGATCACGTGCAAGTACGTTATCGTCGCGGGCAGTCTCTTACCCAGTAAGCCGCGCAGCGGTCGCAGCAGCAATACACGATGGCGCAGAAAAACCTCGACTATCTCGATTTCGAACAGCCGATTGCGGAGTTGCAGGAAAAGATCGAGGAGCTGCGCTTCGTCGCCGACGGCAGCGAAGTCAATCTCAGTGAAGAGATCACCAAGCTCGAGGGCAAGCGCCGTAACCTGACCGAGCAGATCTTTTCCAAGCTGTCGACCTGGCAGGTCGCGCAGATGGCGCGCCATCCGCTGCGACCCTATACCCAGGACTATATCGACGGCATGTTCACCGATTTCGTCGAGCTGCATGGCGATCGCGCCTATGCCGACGATGCCGCGATCATCGGCGGTACGGCACGCCTGGGGGGGCAGTCGGTGATGGTGATCGGCCACCAGAAAGGCCGCGATACCAAGGAAAAGATTCATCGCAACTTCGGCATGCCGCGGCCCGAGGGCTATCGCAAGGCGCTGCGGCTGATGAAGCTCGCCGAGCGTTTCAACATGCCGGTGCTGACCTTCATCGATACGCCTGGCGCCTATCCGGGCATTGGCGCGGAAGAACGCAATCAGTCCGAAGCGATCGCGCGCAATCTGTTCGAAATGGCACGCCTGCGTGTGCCGATTCTGTGCACGGTCGTGGGCGAGGGCGGCTCGGGCGGCGCGCTGGCCGTGGGCGTGGGCGATCATCTGATGATGCTCCAGTACAGCATCTATTCGGTCATCTCGCCGGAAGGCTGTGCCTCGATTCTGTGGAAATCGGCCGAACGTGCCGAAGAAGCGGCTGAAGCGATGAAAGTGGGTTCGGAAGACCTGCACCGACTCAAGCTGGTCGACGAAGTGCTGGAAGAGCCGCTTGGCGGCGCGCATCGCGACCCCAAGCAGCTGATGAGCCAGATGCGCGAACGGCTGCTGGCAAACATGACCCGGCTCAAGCGCATGGGCGTGGATGAACTGCTGGAAGCGCGCTATAACCGCTGGATGGCCTTCGGCGATTTCAAGCTCGTGGGGTGAACGACGCCTTCGCGGCCCTGCCTGCGGCGTTTGCGCAGGTCCCCACCGGTACAAAGCGACTGGCTGTCGCATTCAGCGGCGGTCTGGACTCCACGGCCTTGTTGCATGCGCTTATCGACAGCGCGCCGACGTGGCCTGTACGCGCGATTCATGTCTGTCATCACCTGCAGCCCGAGGCGCAATCCTGGGCGCTCGCCTGTGCACGCCAGGCCGAGGCCTCGGGCGTGGCTTTCACGCGGCTCGACGTCGCCGTCGAAACCCGCGGGCGCGGCCTGGAAGACGCGGCACGCAAGGCGCGCTATGCCGCGCTCGAAGCCGAACTGGCACGCGGCGAGACGCTGATCACTGCCCATCATGCCCGCGATCAGGCCGAGACTTTTGTGTTGCAGGCGCTGCGCGGCGCCGGGCCCCAAGGGCTGGCGGCCATGCCACGGGTGGCTGCCCTCGGCGCCCATTGCCACTGGCGGCCCTGGCTGCATATCGACCACGATACGATCGTTGCCTATGCGCGCGCGCACCAGCTCGACTGGATCGACGATCCCAGCAATCACGATCCGAATGTGGCCCGCAGTTTTCTGCGCGAAACGGTCATGCCGGAACTCAGAAAGCGCTGGCCGCAAGCCGATCGACTGCTATCGCGCAGTGCCGCCCATGCCGGCGAAGCGGCGGCCGCTATCGACGCGCTGGCCGATATCGATCTCGCACAGATGTGGCGCAACGATGCGACGCTCGACGCCAGCGCGCTGGCAACGCTGGACTGGCCCCGGGCGAAGCAGGTCGTGCGACGCTGGCTCGACCAGGGCGGACACGATCGCCCGGATCATCGCCATGTCGCGGCGATCGTGGCGCTTGGCGCGTCGCGCCTGGCGGCCAGCCCCTGTGTTGCGTTCGCCGATACCGAGGTGCGCCTGTTCGACGGGCGGCTATATGCCATGGCCCGACTTGCGCCGGTGCCCGAGCGATTCGCCTGTGTCTGGCACGGGCGCGCGCCTGCGACGTTGCCTGCCGGCTGTGGCGAGATTGCGCTGGCGCCGGCGCCGCCGCGCGATCTGGATCTGGAAGTCCGGCTGCGCCGCGGCGGGGAGCGGGTCAGCGATGCGCAGGGCGGGCATCGACGGGTGAAGGATATTCTGCGCGAAGCGCGCCTTGCGCCGTGGCTGCGCGCGCGTGTGCCGCTGGTCTACCACGCGGATACGTTGATTGCGATTGGCGATATCTGGCGGCATCCGCATGTCGCACAGCTGTTGCACTGCGATATCGGTCGCTTCATCTGGCGCGATCGACCGGCATGATGCGCGATTGCGCGTTGTCGGTGACCGACCTTTCGGCTAGCATGCGCGCTGTTATTCCCCGGTATGAGTCTTGGATCGCGCATGGCAGGCGACGCGGCGGGTACCCGCTATATTTTCGTGACCGGCGGGGTGGTGTCCTCGCTCGGCAAAGGCATCGCGGCAGCGTCGCTCGGCGCACTGCTTGAAGCACGGGGCCAACGCGTCTCGGTGATCAAGCTCGACCCGTATCTGAACGTGGATGCGGGCACCATGAGCCCGTTTCAGCACGGCGAGGTCTATGTGACCCGCGACGGCGCGGAAACCGACCTCGATCTGGGCCATTACGAGCGCTTTCTGAAAACGCGCACGTCCCGGCTGTCGAATTTCACCACCGGTCAGATCTACAACAACGTCATCAACAAGGAGCGCCGCGGCGACTACCTGGGTGGCACGGTGCAGGTCATCCCGCATATCACCGACGAGATCAAGCGCTGCATTCTCGAAGGCGGCGAGGGCGCGGACATCTGCCTGGTGGAGATCGGTGGCACGGTGGGCGATATCGAATCGCTGCCGTTTCTCGAGGCGATCCGTCAGTTCGCGGTCGAGCTCGGCCATCACCGGGTGCTGTTCATGCATCTGACGCTGGTGCCTTATATCGCTTCCAGCGGCGAGATGAAGACCAAACCCACCCAGCATTCGGCCAAGGAACTGCGCTCGATCGGTATCCAGCCGGATATTCTGCTGTGTCGCGTGGATCGGCCGTTGCCGGAGAACGAGCGCCGCAAGATCGCGCTGTTCACCAACGTGTCCGAGCGCGCGGTGATTGCCTGTATCGACGTCGACGACATCTACAAGATGCCGGGGCTGTTGCAGGCCCAGTCGCTGGATGCGCTGGTGCTCGAGCATTTCAATATTTCTGCGCCCAGCGCGGATCTGTCCAACTGGGCAGAGCTCGTGGAAGCCCGGCGTACCCAGGATGTCACCGTCAAGGTGGCCATGGTGGGCAAGTATGTGGATCTGGCCGATGCCTACAAATCGGTCAACGAAGCACTCTCGCATGCCGGGCTGCATACCGGCACCCGGGTCGATATTCATTATCTGGATTCCGAGACGGTCGAGCGCGATGGCGGCGAGTGCCTGGCCGGCATGGATGCGATTCTCGTGCCCGGCGGCTTCGGCGAACGCGGTATCGAAGGCAAGATCACCGCGGCGCGCTATGCCCGCACCCACAAGATCCCGTATTTCGGCATTTGTCTGGGCATGCAGGTCGCCTGTATCGAATTCGCGCGCGATATCGCGGGCCTGGAAGGCGCCCACAGCACGGAGTTCGTGGCCAATCCTGCGCATCCGGTGATCGCCCTGGTCACGGAATGGCACGATCTGGCCGGCGAGGTGCAAAAACGCCACGCCGACGTGGATCTGGGTGGGACCATGCGCCTGGGCGAGCAGCGCTGCGATCTGGTGCCCGATACGCTGGCTGCGCGTTGTTACAACGCCACCGAGGTGTTCGAACGCCATCGCCATCGTTACGAATTCAACAACCACTATCGCGACGTGCTGGCCGACAAGGGCCTGGTGTTTTCCGGCATCTCGGCAGAAGACAACCTGGTCGAGATTGTCGAGCTGCCGGATCATCCCTGGTTTCTGGGCTGCCAGTTCCATCCGGAATTCACCTCCACGCCGCGTTCCGGGCATCCGCTGTTCATCGGCTTCATTGCCGCGGCGCGCGCCCACTGTACGGCGGGCGCGACCGGCTGATGGCCATGCGACTGTGCGATTTCGAGGTCGGCATCGACCGGCCGTTGTTTCTCATCGCCGGGCCGGACAGCCTGGAATCGCCCGGCATGATCATGGACGTGGCCGGGCATCTGGCCGAGCTCTGTCGCGAGCTGGGCATCGGCTATATCTTCAAGGGCTCGTTCGACAAGGCCAACCGCAGTTCCGGCGATAGTTATCGTGGCCCCGGCATCGAAGCCGGGCTGGATATGCTGGCTGCGGTCAAGCGCGACATCGGCGTGCCCGTGACCACCGATGTGCATGTCGAAGATCAGATCGCGCCGGTCGCCGAGGTGGTGGATCTGTTGCAGACGCCGGCGTTTTTATGCCGCCAGACCGATTTCATCCAGGCGGTCGCGGCCAGCGGCACGCCGGTGAACATCAAGAAAGGCCAGTTCCTGTCCCCGGCCGAGATGAACGGCGTCGTCGCCAAGGCCCGGGCCGCGGGCGGCGAGCAGATCATGGTCTGCGAGCGCGGCTATGCCTTTGGCTACAACAATCTCGTGGCGGATATGCGCAGTCTGGCAATCATGCGCGACACCGATTGCCCGGTGGTGTTCGATGCCACCCATTCGGTACAGCTGCCGGGCGGGCAGGGCACACGCTCGGGCGGCGCGCGCGAGCAGATTCCGGTATTGTCGCGTGCGGCCGTGGCCGCCGGTATTTCCGGTTTGTTCATGGAAACCCATCCGGACCCCGACAACGCCCTGTGCGATGGGCCCAACTCATGGCCGCTTGCGCATATGCGCGAGCTGCTGGAAACGCTGGTCGAGCTCGATGGCGTGGTCAAACGCCGCGGCACGATCGAATCGACGCTCGTCCAACCTTAAATAAACGCGAAAGCAGTATTCCTATGTCGAAGATCAAGCAAATTCGTGGATACCAGGTCATCGATTCGCGCGGCAACCCCACGGTGGCGGCCCGCGTAACGCTGGAAACCGGTGCCGTTGGCACGGCCATGGTGCCCTCGGGTGCGTCCACCGGCAGCCTCGAAGCCGTGGAATTGCGTGATGGCGATGCCGATCGTTTTCTCGGCAAGGGCGTGACCCGGGCCGTGGCCAATATCAACGGCGAAATCGCCAAGAAGCTCAAGGGCTTCGAAGCCGACGACCAGGCCGGTCTCGACAAGACGCTCATCGAACTCGACGGTACCGACAACAAGGGCCGGCTGGGCGCGAATGCGCTGCTGGGTGTGTCGCTGGCGGTGGCCCACGCCGCGGCCAACGATAACAAGCAGGGCTTGTATGATTTTCTCGGCCACGACGATGCCGTGAACCTGCCGGTGCCGATGATGAACGTCATCAACGGCGGCGCCCATGCCGACAACAACGTCGACATGCAGGAGTTCATGATCGTGCCCGCGGGCGCGCCGAGTTTTTCGGAAGCCATGCGCTGTGGTGCTGAGATCTTCCAGCATCTCAAGAAACTGCTGGGCGAACGCGGGCTGGCCACGGCGGTGGGCGACGAGGGCGGCTTCGCGCCGAATCTGCCGTCGAACGCCGCTGCGCTGGATACCCTGGTCGAGGCCATCGAACGCGCGGGCTACAAGCCCGGTGGCGATGTCTGGCTCGGCCTCGATGCCGCCAGCACCGAGTTCTGCGAAAACGGGCGCTACAAGCTGTCGTCCGAAAACGTCGACTACGACGCAGCCGGCTTCGTGGATTATCTCACCGGGCTGGTCGACCAGTACCCGATCATCACCATCGAAGACGGCATGGCCGAAGACGACTGGGATGGCTGGGCGCTGCTCACCGAGCGCCTGGGCGATCGCGTGCAGCTGGTGGGCGACGACCTGTTCGTGACCAACACGCGCATCCTCCAGAAAGGCATCGAGGAAGGCATCGCCAACTCGATTCTGATCAAGCCCAACCAGATCGGCACGCTTACCGAAACCCTGCGTGCCATCGACGTGGCCACGCGCGCCGAATACACGGCGGTGGTCTCGCATCGCTCCGGCGAAACCGAGGATTCCACGATCGCGGATCTGGCCGTGGCCACCTCGGCGACCCAGATCAAGACCGGCTCGCTGTCGCGCTCGGATCGCATCGCCAAGTACAACCGCCTGCTCATGATCGAAGCCGAGCTGGGTACACGGGCGGTCTACCCGGGTCGCGGCGCGTTCAACGTCGGCTTTTGATCGGGTTTTGGCGCGCCCAACCCGGCCATGCCTGAGCGACGTCGCGATATGAGTACGACGCGTGCCGAGATCGGCCACCGGCTGTCGCGGCTGAGCGCGGATCTGTCCGGCGCTAGACAGCCTAGGCCGCCGCGCTACAATCGCCGCATGTATCGCGCCGTCATCATCGTGCTTCTGGTCGTGCTTGCCGCGTTGCAGTATCGGCTCTGGATTGCTGATGGTGGCTGGGCGGAAGTGCATCGTCTGAGCGAGATGAAGCAGGACCTGCGCGCCGCCAACGAGCGCAACGAGGCCCGCAACGATGCGTTGCAGGCCGAGGTCGACGACCTCAAATCCGGCGAGAGTGCCACGGAAGGGCGCGCGCGTTCGGATATGGGCATGATCAAGCGCGACGAGGAGTTCTTTCTGACCATCGCGCCGCCCGGATCGACACCGTCCAAGCCCAAGGCCGACGACGACGCAGCGCACGACCAATGACGCTTGTCGACGGCGATGCGGTCGATATGGCCGCATTGGCCTATGCGCGTGGCCCAGCGCCCGCGGCGCGCGCCGTGCTGCGCCAGCAGCCGGCCGATTTCTTTGTCGATGAAGATTGCGATATCGCCTTGTCCGGCAGCGGCGAACATCTGTGGTGCCGGATCGAAAAAACCGGGCTGAACACACAGGATGCGGTTCAGGCGCTTTCGCGTGCGACCGGCGTGCATCCGCGCCAGATCGGCTTCGCGGGTATGAAAGATCGTCACGCGGTCACCCGCCAGTGGTTGTCGATCGCCTGGCCTATTGCGCGTGAACTGCCGGATCTCGGCGGAATCGACGGTATCGAAGTGCTCGAAATGCGCCGCCACGAACGCAAGCTCAAGCGCGGGGCGCATCGCGGCAATCGGTTCGTTCTACGCCTGCGCGCACTGGTGGCAGATCGGCAAACACTTGAAGCCGATCTGGAGCGCGTGCGCGCGATGGGCGTGCCCAATTATTTCGGGGCGCAGCGCTTCGGTCACGGCGGTCGCAATCTCGGCCTGTCGCGGGCACTGTTCGCCGGCAAGCGGCTGTCGCGCAACCGGCGCGGCTTCGCGCTATCGGCGGCGCGTTCGCTGTTGTTCAATGCGGTTGTCGATGCCCGCGTACGCGATGGCAGCTGGAATAGCTTGGTCGACGGCGAAGCCGTGATGCTCGACGGCAGCCATAGCGTCTTTTCGCTGGCCGACACCGATCAGCGCACCGACGAACTGGAACAGCGGCTGGCGCGTTTCGATATTCACCCCAGCGGGCCGATGGCCGGCCGTGGCGGCCAAGACGTGATCAGCGGCCGTGCGCAGGCACTCGAACAGGCGGTGCTGGCTGAATACGGCGATCTGGTGGCCGGGCTCGAGCGCTGCGACGTGGATGCCGGCCGCCGCGCGCTGCGCCTCGCAGTGCCGTCACTGGAGTGGCAGTTCGAGGACGATGCCACATTGGTGCTGTCGTTCTGGTTGCCGCCCGGTGCGTTCGCGACCAGCGTGCTGCGCGAAATCGTGGATACCGACGAGGCGGGCTGACCGCGCGGTTTGGCCCAGGGCCGGAAGCTGTCTGTCGGCAGCGGCGTCAACGCAAGGCCAGACCCGGGCTGCTAAGCCGTCAGCCCCGTCGAAGTAGCACGTATACCGCGCCGGTACCACCGTCGTTTTCGCGCGCCGAGCAATAGGCGAGCACCTCGTCGCGCTGACGCAGCCAGTGCGCGACCTTGACCTTGAGGACCGGCCCGCGGTGGCCCGAGCGCAGGCCCTTGCCGTGGACCACGCGCACGCAGCGATAGCCGCGATCGAGTGCTTCGCGCAGGAACACCGCCAGACAATGCCGTGCCACGTCCACGATCATGCCGTGCAGGTCGATTTCGGCCTGACAGCGATACTGGCCACGGCGTAGCTTGCGCATCACCGACAGTTGGACGCCTTCGCGGCGGTGGAACAGGTCGTCACCGGTTTCTATATCGTCGCCGGGCGAGAAATCCAGCAGTTCGCCGATCACTGCCTGTTCGTCGGCCTCACGCATGGCAGGCCGCGCGGAGGGCATATCACGCCACGGCCGTCGGCGTTGGCCTTTGGCGATTTCGGCGACCGGGCCCACGGCCTCGCGAAACAGCGCGCTGTCGTCGTCGCTGACCGGGGTATCGCGATCGGCGCGTGTGGGGTCGGGTCGATTGCGACGGTGGGCCATGCCGGGCGATTCACTCAAGCAGAAAAGCGTCGATTTAGCTATGCTAGCGAGCCTGCGGCGTGCTTGCACGCGCCGATATTCTCGCTATCTATCGAACCCTTGCATGCGATTACTGCTGAGTAACGATGACGGCTGTCACGCGCCCGGCCTGACCGCGCTGCGTGGCGCGCTGGTCAGGATATGTGACGAGCTGGTCACGGTCGCCCCCGATCGTAACCGCAGCGGCGCGAGCAACTCGCTCACCCTGGAACGCCCGCTACGCGTCAACCAGGTCGCCGAAGGGCTGTATTCGGTCGACGGCACGCCCACCGACTGTGTGCATCTGGCCACCACCGGTCTGTTCGAACAGGAGGCGGATATGGTCGTCTCCGGTATCAACCACGGCGCCAATCTCGGCGACGACGTGCTGTATTCGGGTACCGTGGCCGCCGCCACCGAAGGTCGCTCGCTGGGCCTGCCCGCGGTGGCGATTTCGCTGGTGGGCGAGAACCCGCGCCATTTTGATACCGCGGCTCGGGTTGCGGTTGCGGTCGTGAAACTGCTCATCGCGCATCCGCTGCCGCGTGACACCATTCTCAATGTCAACGTGCCGGATCTGTCCTACGAAGAGCTCGGCGGTTTTGTCGCCACGCGGCTGGGCAACCGCCATCGGGCAGAACAGCTGGTCGAAGACAGCGATCCGCGCGGGCGGCCGATCTTCTGGATCGGACGTGCCGGCGGCGAGGCCGATGCCGGCCCCGGTACCGACTTTCATGCCATCGCCCAGGGGCAGGTGTCGATCACGCCGATCCAGATCGATCTCACCCAGCACGATGCGGTCGGTGCGCTTGGCGACTGGGTACGCCGGCTTTGAACATGCAGGACAAACATCCGCATGTGCGTGGCTTCGGCATGGCCTCGGCACGCAGCCGGGCGCGCCTGGTCGAACGGCTGCGCGGGCTGGGTATCGACAACGAAACCGTGCTCGAGGTCATGGAAAAGGTGCCGCGGCATCAGTTCGTCGACGAAGCCATGACCAGCCGTGCCTACGACGATACCGCGCTGCCGATTGGCTACGGCCAGACTATTTCCCAGCCTTATATCGTCGCCCAGATGACCGCTCTGCTGATCGCCGACGGCGTGCCGGACAATGTGCTCGAAATCGGCACCGGCAGTGGTTATCAGGCCGCGGTGCTAGCCGAGATCGTGCCGTCGATCTATACCGTCGAACGTATCGAGCCGCTCTACGAGCGCGCCCGCCGCCGGTTTGCCGAACTGGGCTATCGCAATATCCGCTCGCGCCTGGCGCGCGACGGGGTGCTGGGTCTGCCCGATTATGGCCCGTTCGAGGCCATTCTGGTGACCGCGGGCGCGGAAACGCTGCCTACCTCGCTCTACGAACAGCTCGCCGATGGCGGGCGCATGATCGTGCCGGTGGGCCCCAGCGGCGATCAACGGCTGATCGTGGTACGCCGCGACGGCGGCTATTTCGAGCAGGTCGTGCTCGACGCGGTGAGTTTCGTTCCCCTGATCGAGCAGCGTAGCGATGAACCCAGTCATTGAACACGCAGAAAGGCGTACGCACGGCATAGCCCGGGTTACGACACGGGCAGGGCACGGCAACTGATGTTCCGGCGTCTCTACGACTGGATGGTCCGGGCATCCGGCCACCGCCGCGCGCCGTCGTTACTGGCATTGCTGGCGTTTGCGGAGTCCTCGTTCTTCCCGATTCCGCCGGATGTCATGCTGGCGCCGATGACACTGGCGCGCCCGAGCCGGGCCTGGCAGTTCGCCGCGATCACCACGGTCGCGTCGGTGGTGGGCGGCATGCTCGGCTATTGGATCGGCGCGCTGTTTCTGGAAGCGCTGCTGCCGTGGCTCAAGGAGCTGGGCTATTATTCGGCCTATGCCACCGCCCGGGACTGGTTTGAGACCTATGGCTTCTGGGCGGTATTGCTGGCGGGCGTATCGCCGATTCCGTACAAGGTGTTCACGATCGCCGCGGGCGCCGTAGCCATGCCGTTTTTGCCGTTCGTGGCGGGTTCCATCGTGGGCCGCGGCGTTCGCTTTTTTCTGGTGGCGGGGCTGGTACGCTTTCTGGGACCGGTTTTCGAGCAACGCCTGCTCAAATATATCGATTGGATCGGATGGGCTATCGTCGCCGTCATCGTTGTCGTCATCGCCGTACTGCAGCTGCGATGAAGCGCCTGGCGCTGGTGCTGCTCGTGGTAGTCGCGCTTGCCGGTTGCTCGATCCGCGGCGCGATGCGTCCGGATACCTATACCGTGCGCCGTGGCGATACGCTGTCGAAGATCGCGGCGACCTACGGCATGGACTGGCGCGATCTGGCTCGCTGGAACAACATTCGCGCGCCCTACATCATTGAAGTGGGTCAGCGCATATCGCTGGATCCGTACCCGCCGCTGGATTATCCGCGCCGCAATACGACGCAACGCGACCGGCCCGTGGCGGCGCCGCCGGCACCACGCCAGCCCCGGGTTGCGCGTGCGCCGCAGGATTCGCGTGCCGCCCAGGAAGCCGCCATTCAGGCATCCACACCCGAACTCAAGCGCACCATCGAGCACGCGCCGCCGGCGCGCCCGAATACCGCGAGTCGCCCGGCCGCGCCGACCACGGCCCCCACGGCCTCGGACGACGCGGATGCGGCCACCGATGCGCAGATAACCCAGGCCAGCCGCCAGGCGCCGACCCAGCCAACGCGCACCGGCGGGCCAAGCGCGGACGGCTGGCAATGGCCGGCCAGCGGTTCGATCATTCGCAGCTATGCAGCCCAGCGCACGCGCCAGGGCATCGATATCGGCGGGCGCGAGGGCTCGCCGGTCTATGCGGCGTCGAGTGGCCGCGTGGTCTATAACGGCACCGGGCTCAAGGGCTACGGCAAGTTGATCATCATCAAGCACGACGAAAAATATCTCTCGGCCTACGGCTTCACCCGCAATACTCGCGTCTCGCAGGGCCAGGACGTGGCCGCCGGCACGCATATCGCCGATATGGGTCTGGGCCCGCAGAACCAGCCGATGCTGCATTTCGAGATTCGGCGCGACGGTCGGCCCATCGACCCGGCCAGCGTACTGCCCAACGCCGATTGATCCCGTACGCGCTTGGCCCGTGTCTCCGGTGCCTGGACCGCCAAGGTCCGCCTCGGTTGGTCGGCCCGGGTAAGGTCGGCCACAAGCCGGCTTTACGCGGTCCGGCACGCCGGTAGTCGCTTGCGGGCGATTCTGGCAAACTGCCGCGTCTTGTCTTGTTTGTATGTCCCACCGAGCCCGCCGTGGCTCATGAACCCGATCGACCATGTCAAATCCGTCGCCCAAATCTGAATTCGCGCGTATCAAACGCTTGCCGCCGTATGTATTCGGCATCATCGGCGAACTCAAGCAGGCGGCGCGAGCGCGGGGCGAGGACATCATCGATTTCGGCATGGGCAACCCCGACCAGCCCACGCCCGACCATATCGTCAACAAGCTCGTGGACGCCGCCCAGCGCCCGGATACGCATCGCTATTCGGTATCCAAGGGCGTGCCGCGCCTGCGCCTGGCCATCTGCGACTGGTACAAGCGCAAGTTCGATGTGGATCTGGACCCGGCGACCGAAGCGATCGTCACCATGGGCTCGAAAGAGGGCCTGGCGCATCTCATGCTCGCCATTCTCGAGCACGGCGATCAGGTGCTGGTGCCCAACCCGGCGTATCCGATCCATCCCTACGGCGCGGTGATCGCCGGTGCGGATGTGCGCCATGTGCGCATGATGCCCGACTCGGACTTCTTCGCCGAGCTGGAACGCGCGATCAAGGAATCCTGGCCGCGCCCGAAGATGATGCTGCTCAATTTCCCGGCCAACCCGACCACCCAGTGCGTGGAGCTGGAATTTTTCGAGCGCTGCGTGGCCATGGCACGCGAGTACGATCTGTGGATCGTGCAGGATCTGGCCTATGCGGATCTGTGTTTCGACGGCTACGAAGCGCCGTCGATTCTGCAGGTGCCGGGCGCCAAGGATGTGGCGGTGGAGTGCTATACGCTGTCCAAGAGCTACAACATGCCTGGCTGGCGTGTGGGCTTCATGTGTGGCAACCCGACACTGATCGCGGCCCTGGCACGCATGAAATCCTATCTCGACTACGGCATGTTCACGCCCGTGCAGGTGGCCGCGATCGCCGCGCTCAACGGCCCGCAGGATTGCGTGACCGAGATTCGGGACATGTACCAGAAGCGCCGCGACGTGCTCTGCGACGGCCTCAACGATATCGGCTGGCGGGTCGATCGGCCCAAGGCCACGATGTTCGTGTGGGCGCCGATCCCCGAGCCGTATCTGGAAATGGGGTCGCTGGAATTCACCAAGAAACTGCTGGCCGACGCCGAAGTGGCCGTGTCGCCCGGCGTGGGCTTTGGCGAGTACGGCGATACGCATGTGCGTTTCGGCCTGATCGAGAACGAACAACGCACGCGCCAGGCGCTGCGCAACATCAAACGCATGTTCAAGCGCGACGGGCTGATCGACAGCCTGTAGCCGCGCGCTGCGCGAATACAACCAGGAGACGAGAGTGCAACCGGTCAACGTAGGACTACTCGGGCTCGGCACCGTGGGTGCGGGCGCGGTCAATCTGCTCGAACGCAACGGCGTGGAGATTACCCGTCGTGCCGGGCGCGAGATTCGCGTGGTGCGCGCAGCCGTGCGCAACCCCGACAAGGCGCGCGAATGTGCCACCGCCGATATCGAAATCGGCACCGATTGCCAGGCCGTGGTCACCGATCCGAATATCGACGTGGTGCTGGAGCTGATCGGCGGCGATACCGAGGCCTACGATCTGGTCATGGCCGCCATTGCCAACGGCAAGCATGTGGTCACCGCCAACAAGCATCTGATTGCATTGCACGGTAACGAGATTTTCGCCGCGGCCGACGAGGCCGGTGTGGTGGTTTCCTTCGAGGCCGCCGTGGCCGGCGGTATTCCGATCATCAAGGCCATGCGTGAAAGCCTGGCGGCCAACCATATCGAATGGGTCGCCGGCATCATCAACGGCACCGGCAATTTCATTCTCAGCCAGATGGTCTTCGAGGATCAGAGCTTCGAGGATGCATTGGCCGATGCCCAGCGCCTGGGCTTTGCCGAAGCCGACCCGACCTTCGACGTGGAAGGCATCGATGCGGCCCACAAACTGGCCATCATCGGCGCGATCGCCTTCGGCATTCCGTTGTCGTTCGACAAGATCTTCACCCAGGGCATTCGCGATATCGACAGCGTCGATATCGAGTACTGCGCGGAACTGGGCTATCGCATCAAGCATCTCGGCATCGCCCGGCGCGGCGATAACGGCGTGGAATTGCGTGTGCACCCCACGCTGGTATCGCAAAAAGCGCTGCTGGCCAACGTCGAAGGCGAGAAGAACGCCATCATGGTCCATGGCGATGCCGTGGGCCCGACCGTGTACTACGGCGCGGGCGCCGGTGCGGGCCCGACGGCCTCGTCCGTGGTCGCGGACCTGATCGATACCGTGCGTATCATGAGCATCGACCCGAAAGGGCGGGTACCGCATCTGGCCTTCCAGCCGGATGAAATTACCGACGAGCCGATCGTGGGGCACGAGGATTTCGTCTGCGGCCATTATTTCCGGGTGCAGGTTGCCGACCAGATCGGCGTGATGGCCGAGATCACCCGTGCGCTGGCCGACCAGCAGATCGGTATCGAGGCCATCCTGCAGAAGGATCCGCCCACCGAGGAAGACGACGCCCGCGTGATGATCGTGACCAAGGCGGCCCGCGAAGGCCAGCTGATGAAAGTGCTCGATCATATCCGCTCGCTGCCGTATGCGCGCGAGGGTATCGTGCATATGCGCGTGGCCCAGTTCGAAGACTAACGGGGCGAGGCGAACCATGCGATATATCAGCACCCGCGGCGACGCGCCGGCGTTGAGTTTCGAGGAGGTCGTGCTCACCGGCATGGCCAGTGACGGCGGCCTGTATGTGCCTGAGCATATCCCCGAGTTCTCGCACGACGAGATCGCGGCCATGGCCGGGCTGCCGTATACCGAGATCGCCTTTCGGGTGATGAAGCCGTTCGTGGGCGGCGAGATCGACGACGATACCTTCCGTCGCCTGATCGACGAAACCTATGCCACCTTCAAGCACGACGCGGTGGTGCCACTCAAGCAACTGTCGCACAACCACCATCTGCTCGAGCTGTTTCATGGCCCGACACTGGCGTTCAAGGATGTCGCGCTACAACTGCTCGGGCGCCTGCTCGATCATTTCCTGGCCAAGCGCAATGAAAAAGGCGTGATCATGGGCGCCACGTCGGGCGATACCGGCTCGGCCGCAATCGAGGGCTGTCGGCACTGCGACAACCTGGACATATTCATCCTGCATCCGCATGAGCGCGTATCCGCGGTACAACGCCGGCAGATGACCACCGTGCTGGCCGACAATGTCCACAACATCGCGATCGAAGGTAATTTCGACGACGCCCAGGCCATGGTCAAGGCGAGTTTTGCCGACCAGGGATTTTTGCAGGGTACGCGTCTGATCGCGGTGAACTCGATCAACTGGGCGCGCATCATGGCCCAGATCGTCTATTACGTGGTTTCGGCCGTGGCCCTGGGCGCGCCGCATCGCGAGGTGAGCTTCTGTGTGCCGTCGGCCAATTTCGGCAATCTGTTTGCCGGGTATATGGCCAAACGCATGGGCCTGCCGGTCAAGCAGTTCGTGATCGCAACCAACGCGAATGACATTCTGCACCGTACGATTGCGGCCAACGATTTTTCCAAGACCGAGCTCAAGCCCACGCTCGCACCGTCCATGGATATCGTGGTGTCGTCGAACTTCGAACGTTTGCTGTTCGAAGCCTATGGTCGCGATGGTCAGGCCGTGGCCGATCTGATGGCCCGCTTTGCCGATTCGCCCACAGCGCTCGACGACGCGCCGCTGGCCGAGCTGCGCAAGCTGTTTGCCAGTCATAGCGTGGACGACGACACGATTCTGGAAGTCATTCGCGAAGCCTTCGAACACACGGGCGAGCTGCTTGATCCGCATACCGCGACCGGCTACCGGGCGGCCCAGCGTGTGCGCAGCGATGCCACGACGCCCATGATCACCCTGGCTACCGCGCACCCCGCCAAGTTCGAGGAAGCCGTGGTCAAGGCGGGCTTCGAAGGTGCGCCCTTGCCCGAGAACATGCACGATCTGATGCGCCGTGAAGAACGCTACGATGTCCTGGTCGCCGAACTTAAAGCGGTACAGGCATACGTCGCCGAACATCGTCACTAGGGCGACGACGCCCATCGGCGTCGCCCGGCCGTGTTTGAACTGCTATGCCTGACCGGGCCATGAGCCGCGACGAACCCGTGCCGGCACGCATCGTCGAGCGCCGCGCAGAGATCGTGCCTGGGCTAAGCGGTATCCAGTCGCCGCTACTACAACGCCTGTATGCCGGGCGCGGTGTCACAACGGCCGACGAACTCGATTATGGCCTGCGCGGCCTGCCGCATTTTTCCGGCCTGCGCGGCATCGACAGTGCCTGCGATCTGATCGAGCACGCCATGCAGGGCGGGCACCGGATTCTGGTCGTCGGTGATTTCGATGCCGATGGGGCGACCAGCACCGCCCTGGTGTGCGATGTGCTTGACGCCATGGGTGCGGCGCGTGTGTCCTATTTTCTGCCCCATCGCGCGCGTCACGGTTATGGCCTGTCGCCAGCGGTGGTCGAGGCCGTGGGCGCGGGCGAGGCCGGCGATCTGATCGTCACTGTCGATAACGGCATTGCCAGCATGACGGGCGTGGCCGCCGCGCAGCACGCCGGCTGGCGCGTGCTCGTATGCGATCACCATCTGCCGGGCGATACGCTGCCCGCTGCCGAAGCGATCGTGAACCCCAACCAGCCGGGCTGCGAATTTGTGGGCAAGGCGCTGGCCGGGGTGGGCGTCGCCTTCTATCTGATGGCCGCAGTGCGTGCGCGTCTGGCCGCCAAAGACGCCGATCGTGCGCTGCCGCGCCTGAGCGATTATCTGGATCTGGTGGCCGTGGGCACAGTGGCCGATGTGGTGCGCCTGGATCATCTCAACCGGTTGCTGGTCAGCCAGGGCTTGCGACGGATACGGCGTGGCCTGGCGCGGCCCGGTATCGCAGCCCTGATCGAGGTAGCCGGACGCGATGCGGCCCGCCTGAACGCGGCTGATATCGGCTTCGCCGTTGGTCCACGGCTGAATGCGGCCGGACGGCTCGATGATATGTCGATCGGTGTGGCCTGTCTGCGGGCCCGCGATCCAGCCACGGCTCAACAAAAGGCCAGCGAACTCGCGGCGATCAATCGCCAGCGCCAGAGCGTGCAGCGCCGCATGCAGAGCGAGGCCGACAATGCATTGGCCAGGCTCGAGCGCACGCCCGCCGAGCGTTCGGCGCTGGTGGTGCATAGCCACGATTGGCATGAAGGCATTGTGGGCTTGATTGCCTCGCGCCTGCGCGAGCGCCACGGTCGGCCCGTCGTCGCCTTCGCCCCTGGCGCCCATGGCTTGCTCAAAGGCTCGGCGCGTTCGATCGCTGGCCTGCATATTCGCGACGCACTGGCCGCGGTGGATACGCGCCACCCAGGCCTGATCACCCAGTTCGGCGGCCATGCGCAGGCGGCGGGGCTGGTGCTATCCGCGGACGCGCTCGAAAGCTTCGAACAGGTGCTGGAATCGGCCGTCGCCGAGCGTCTGACGCCTGCCATGCTCAGCCCGGATATCGTCACCGATGGCTCGCTGGCTGCCCACGAACTCGACCTGGATACGGCCTGCCTGCTCGAAGCCAGCGGGCCCTGGGGCAATGGCTTCGAAGAGCCGCTGTTTCACGGGGTGTTCGAAATCGTGTCGCAACGCATCGTGGGCGAACGCCATCTGAAGCTTGAAGTGCGCCATCCACAGGCGGCTACCACCATCGAAGCGATGGTCTTCAATCATGCCGATCTACTGGAAACCGGGGCGGTATACCGGCTGGTCTATCGCCTGGCCGTAAACGTATTTCGCCAACGCATGCGCGCCAATTTGATCGTCAGCACCGTCCGCCGCACGTGACTGCGTCAGACGCGGCGCACGAATACGCCTGGAAAGATCAACCGGCCGTGGGGCTGGCGAGCAATTGCAGCTGCACCACGAATGCGAGCGCGGGAAAGCCGATCAGAATGGCGAGCCAGATGAGAAGCTGATCGGAAAAACGATCGAGCAGCCAGAAATACAGGCCCGCGAGCGCGAAGGCGAGCACGCCCTGAATCAACGCAACGATCAAGCCCGTCTGCTCGATGGCCAGATTGCTGAATAGCGCAAACAGCGCCCATAGACCGGCGAACAGTAACGGCCGTCCATACTGGCTGGCCAGCCAGCCGAGAAAAATCAGTACGAGTACGCCCATATCGGTTCTCGCCGAGCCCGCTGGCGGCTCGCTTGGCGGCTAGCGATCGTGGTCAGTCGAACCGATCGTCACAGACCTGAACCATGCCGTCTTCGACGCGCACCGGAAAGGCGTGAACGTCTTCGTAGGCGGGCGGGGTCAGGGCCTTGCCGTTCTTGATACAGAAACGCGCACCGTGGCGCGGACAGATAATCTGATAGCCTTCGACCTCGCCGCTGGCCAGCTCGCCGCCATCATGGGTGCACATGTCCTCGATGGCGTAATAGGCGCCTTCACGGTAGAACACGGCGACCATCACGTCGTCGACATCGACGACCCGGCATTGGCCTTCCTTGAGTTCGCCGTCCTTGGCGACATCAACCCAGTCCGTCATTGCTTGCTCTCGATTCGGTTGCGAAGGAAAACGGCAGATATTGTTTCATGTGAGTCGGTAAGCGCGCCAACGCACCGGGGCGTCTGTAGCCACCTTTAGCCAGAATGCGGCGGCTCAGGCGTGTGGACGTCTACGGTTTAGCCGAAGATGCGCTGTACGCTTTCCAGGCCCTTGATCAGCGCGTTGACGTCGTCTTTGTCGTTGTAGGCCGCGAACGACGCCCGTGCGGTTGCCGGTACGCCAAAGCGTGTCATCAACGGCATGGCGCAGTGGTGGCCGGTACGGATCGCCACGCCCGATTCGTCGAGCAGGGTGCCGATGTCGTGGGCGTGTACGCCGTCCATCACGAACGAAATCGTGGCCGCCTTGCCCGGGGCCGTGCCGATGATGCGCAGCCCGTCGATGGCTTGCATGCCAGCGGTCGCGCGTTCGAGCAGGCCGTGTTCGTAGGCCGCGATATCGTTCAGGTCGAACCCTTCGAGGTATTCGATCGCCGCGCCGAAGGCCGCCGCGCCCGCGATATTGGGCGTGCCGGCCTCGAACTTATACGGCAGCTCGTTCCAGGTCGTGCCTTCGAAAGACACGGTTTCGATCATGTCGCCGCCGCCCTGATAAGGCGGCATGGCGTCGAGCAGGGCTTCGCGGCCGTAGAGCACGCCGATACCGGTCGGCCCGAACAGCTTGTGTCCGGAAAAGGCATAGAAATCGGTGCCAATGGCCTGCACATCGACTGGCATATGCGCCACGGCCTGGGCGCCGTCGATAACCGTCACGGCATCCACCGCATGCGCGGCTGCAACCATGTCGGCGACCGGTAATACCGTGCCCAGGGCGTTGGATATATGCGCAAAGGCAGCGATGGCCGTGCGTTCGGAAAGCTTTTGCTTGAAGGCTTCCAGCGTGACGCTGCCGTCGTCCTCGACCGGTACGACCACGATCTTCGCGCCGGTTTCTTCGGCCACCATCTGCCAGGGCACGATATTCGAATGGTGCTCGAGCTCGGTGAGCAGGATTTCGTCGCCGGCGGTCAAACGTGGGCGGGCATAACACTGAGCCACCAGATTAATGCCGTCGGTGGTGCCGCGGGTGTAGACCACCTCGGCACGGCTGGCGGCGTTGATAAAGCGCATCAGCCGGTCGCGCGCGCCTTCGTACTGACGGGTGGCGCGTTGCGACAGGGCGTGAATCGCCCGGTGCACGTTCGCATTCGCGTGGCGATAGTAGTCGTCGCTGGCCTTGATGACCTTCAGCGGCTTTTGCGTGGTGGCTGCGTTGTCGAGATACGACAACCGCATGCCGCTGTCGAGCGACTCCGACAGAATCGGAAAGTCGGCACGAAAGCGGGCGGCATCGAATGCGGTGGGTTGAACAGCGTCTGCTATAGCCATGCGTCCTCCGGGATGACCCGTTGTATCAGGCGAGGTCGGCGTAACCCTGGCCGCCGGGCAGCTTGGACAGTAGCGCGGCTTCGACAAAGCGCTCGAGCGGGGCGATACCGACCTTCTGCACCAGGGCATTGGCAAAGCTGTAGGTCAGAATCGCACGGGCGCCGTCATCGGCCACGCCACGGCTTTTGAGATAGAAGACCGCGTCTTCGTCGAGCTGGCCCACGGTGGAACCGTGCGCGGCCACGACGTCGTCGGCATAGATCTCCAGCTCGGGCTTGGCATCCACCTCGGCCTTGTCGGACAACAGCAGCGCATCGCTGCTCAGGTCCGAGTCAGTTTTCTGCGCGTCCTTGCGGATCAGGATTTTGCCGTTGAAGACACCGCGGCCGTAATCGGCCAGCACACCCTTGTACATCTCGCGCGACACGCTGTGCTCGGTGTCATGATCCACACAGGTGTGGTTATCCATATGCTGACGGCCGGTCGGTACGTAGACGCCGTAGAAATGCACTTCGGCATTCGGGTCGACCAACCGCGCGTTGGTATCCGTGCGCGCCAGACGGCCACCCAGGTCGAAGCCATGGTTGAACACGCGGCTGTCGCGCGTCTGGTGCGCGAAAAAGCTTGCCGTATGATAACCGCGTGTCGATTCCTGCTGTACGCGACAGCGTGTGAGCTGCGCGTTCTCGCCCATTTCGGCTTCGGTGACCACGTTGGTGAAGTAGGGCTTATCGCCCAGGCCTACGTAGTGTTCGATCACCGTCGCCTGGCTGCCACGCGCCATTACATAGCGATGGCGTACCTGCGACATGCGGTCTTCGTGACCACCGCTGGAGAGCGTGATCACATGAATGGGCTTGTCCGCGGCGGCATTGGCGCTGACATGCACATAGGCGCCGTCGGTCGCGAACGCTGCATTCATGTCGGACAGGCTGCCCGGCTGGGTGTCGATGGCGGCCGATCGCACGCGGGCATCGTCGTTGTCGTTGAGGTATTGCGCGAACGACTGCACCTGCACGCCCTCGGGCAGGCCGTCGAGCGCCGACAGGCGAGCGTTGAAATGACCGTCCACGATCACGATGCGATAGGCATCGAGATCGGCCGGCAGGAACGCGGCGAGGGCGTCCCGCGATACCTCGCCGGCCTCGGAACTGGCCTCGAAGCGACGTTTTTCCAGCGGACGCAGGCTGGTGTACTTCCAGTGTTCCTGGCGTGTATCGGGGAAGCCGGCATCGGCGAACGCCTTGAGCGCGTCCTTACGCGCCCGCTGGTTCGCGTCGCTGCCCGGCAGGTCACGCTCGAGGCGGGCGTACTCGGCCAGATAGTGGTCGATAAGCGGCGCGATATTGCTCATGACGAAGCTGTCTCGCGATCGGTTTCCAGGTTTGCGTAGCCTTGCTCTTCGAGCGTGTCGGCCAGTTCCGGGCCGCCCGAGCGCACGATACGGCCATTGGCCAGTACGTGAACGCGATCGGGTACCACGTGCTCGAGCAGGCGTTTGTAATGAGTCACGAGTACCGTCGAATGCTCGGGCGAGCGCAGGCGGTTGATGCCGTCTGCGACGATCTTCAAGGCGTCGATATCCAGGCCCGAGTCGGTTTCGTCGAGGATCGACAGGCTCGGCTCGAGCATAAGCATCTGGAAGATTTCGTTGCGCTTTTTCTCGCCGCCGGAGAAATCCTCGTTCACGCCGCGCTTGGCCATGTCCATGCTCATGCCCACATGCGCGATCTTTTCGTTGACCAGCTGCATGAACTCCATGGCTTCGATCTCGGGCTCGCCGCGATACTTGCGGCGCGCGTTCAGTGCCGCACGCAGCAGATAGAGATTCGATACGCCTGGGATCTCCACCGGGTACTGAAAGCCCAGGAAGACGCCTTCGCAGGCGCGTTCGTCGGCGTCGAGTTCGAGCAGATCCTTGCCCTTGTAGGTGACACTGCCGCCGGTGATGTCGTAGTCCTCGCGCCCGGCAAGAATGCTCGCCAGGGTGGACTTGCCGGAGCCGTTCGGGCCCATGATCGCATGCACTTCGCCGGCGGGGATCTCGAGGTCGATGCCGCGCAGGATCGGCTTGCCCTCGACCTCGGCCTGTAGGTTCTTGATGGAAAGCATAGAGTGTTTTTAACGAATGAAACGTGGAAGGCCCGCGCACGCGGCACGGGCCCGATAGTCATTGGCCGGGCTGTCGCGAACGACTAGCCGACGGCGTTCTCGAGCGTGACGTTGAGCAGTTTCTGGGCTTCGACGGCAAACTCCATCGGCAGCTCCTTGAACACGTCCTTGCAGAAACCGTTGACGATCAGGTTGACCGCATCTTCTTCCGACAGGCCACGCTGCTGGCAATAGAACATCTGATCCTCACCAATCTTGGAGGTGGTGGCCTCGTGTTCAAGCTTGGCGGTGGAGTTCTTGGTTTCGACATACGGGAATGTGTGGGCCCCGCATTTGTCGCCGATCAGCAGACTGTCGCACTGGGTGAAGTTGCGGGCGTTATCCGCGCTGGGCAGGATCTTGACCAGGCCACGATAGGACTGCTCGCCGCGTGCGGCCGAAATACCCTTGGCAATGATGGTGGACTTGGTGTTCTTGCCCACGTGGATCATCTTGGTGCCGGTATCGGCCTGCTGCATGCCGCGGGTGACCGCCACAGAGTAGAACTCGCCGACCGAATTATCGCCTGTGAGCACGCAGCTCGGGTACTTCCAGGTGATCGCCGAGCCGGTTTCGACCTGTGTCCAGGAAATCTTGGAGCGATCGCCGCGGCAGTCGCCACGCTTGGTCACGAAGTTGTAGATGCCGCCCTTGCCGTTTTCGTCGCCGGGGTACCAGTTCTGAACCGTCGAGTACTTGATCTCGGCGTCTTCCTGGGCCACCAATTCGACCACGGCCGCGTGCAGCTGGTTTTCGTCACGCTGCGGCGCGGTGCAGCCTTCCAGATAGCTTACGTGGCTGCCTTTTTCCGCAATGATGAGCGTGCGCTCGAACTGGCCCGTGTTTTCCGCGTTAATGCGGAAATAGGTCGACAACTCCATCGGGCAGCGCACGCCTTCCGGGATGTAGACGAAGGAACCGTCCGTGAACACGGCGGCATTCAGGCCGGCGAAGAAGTTGTCGCCGCGCGGCACCACCGTACCCAGATGCTTTTTAACCAGCTCCGGATACTCGCGGATGGCCTCCGAGATCGAGCAGAAGATCACGCCGGCCTCGGCAAGCTTGTCCTTGAACGTGGTCGCCACCGACACGCTGTCGAATACGGCATCGACCGCGACGTTGCTCTTCTTGGTCGGGTACTGCGCGCCTTCGACGCCGGCCAGCATTTCCTGCTCGTGCAGGGGGATGCCGAGCTTCTCGTAGGTTTCGAGCAGTTTGGGGTCGACCTCGTCCAGGCTCTTGGGCTTGTCCTTGGCGCTCTTGGGCGCGGAGTAGTAGGAGATCTTCTGGTAGTCGATTTCCGGATAGTGCAGATGCGGCCAGGTGGGCGTGCGCATCTGTTTCCACTGGCGGAACGCTTCCAGGCGCCATTCGAGCATCCATTCCGGCTCGTCCTTCTTTGCCGAAATGAAACGAATGACATCCTCGTTGAGCCCCGGAGCGACGGTATCGGATTCCAGATCGGTGACGAAGCCGGCCTCGTACTCGCGCTCGGCGACAAGTGTTTCGACGTCTTCCTGATGTGCGGCCATAGCGTTTGGATCGTTCGAAAAATTACGCGTTTATATACGCAAGTATAACGTGAATCGGGCATGCCCCGGCGGCATCCGTACCGATGTCATTGATAGTGGGGGTCTATTGAAAACGTTCAAGGCATTGCCAGCGCCAAAGCATATTGCCAACTCGGCGGATTACCGATTTAATGGCAGCACTTACATACTGATAATCAAGGGAGTTCCATATGCGGCCTATGATTCGTCTGGGGGCATTGGCCCTGGTGGGCACGGCCGTCGCCGGCTGCTCGCAGATCACCATCACGTCCGACACCATCGTCGACGGTACCGCCCGTATCGCGGATGCGACCACCAACGCCGTTCAGGCTACCAGCAACGTCACTACGGACACGGCCAATGACGTGGATGCGCGCACGCATGCCGCCCGCCGCGAATTCGTCGGTTCGCAGATGGCCATGATCAAGCGTGAAGCCGCACGCGGCCAGGGCGAAAACCTGGAAACGCTGGCCTACATGATGCAGGCCGACGATGCCCAGGCCTTCGAACAGCAGGTTCAGGCCAACTATCAGACGCTGTTCGCCACCGACGCCGACGCTGATCAGTGGCTGAGCCGTCTCTACGACGTCGTGGGCACGCCGCCGGACATGGCGCTTGCCGCTGCGGGCTGAACCCGTTCGTAGTAATCCGGGCCGGCATAGGACATGCCGGCCTTTTTTGTGCCGCTCTGGCGCGCACGGTGCGGCCACGCTAGGCTAGCCGCCGATTCATACCACTGGCGCGAGGTTGCGCGATGGCGCGCACTGACGACTGGGATATCGAAACACCGTTTATTGCCCGCTTCGTTGTCGGCGAAACGCATATCGATCGTCTGCAGCACATGAACAACGCGGTCTATCTTACGTTCATGGAGCAGGCCGCCTGGCAGCATACCGAAGCGCTGGGTATCGGCTGGCAAACCTATGTCGACCTCGATGCGGCCTGTGTGGTCCATCGTCACGAGCTCGACTACCTGATGCCGGCCCACCTCGGCGACGAACTCGACGTGGCCACCTGGATTGCCGGAAACGACGGGCGACTGGCCATGTGGCGTGCCTTTCAGGTGCGCCGGGTTGCTGACGGTCGCACGATATTTCGTGCCCGCACGCACTATGTCACGGTCAAACTCTCCAACGGCCGCGCACGCCGCATGCCCCAGCTATTCGTCGACGCCTACCGACCGGCCGCCGACGCCTAGTCATGCCCGCGCCACGTGTCGAAATCCATTTCTGCCCCGGCTGTCGCTGGCAGGCCCGGGCGGCTTGGATGGCCCAGGAACTGCTCACCACCTTCGGCGACGCCCTCGGCGAAGTTGCGATCGTGCCGGCGGCTTCCGGGGTGTTCGAGATCCATCTCGACGGCGAACTGCTGCACTCACGCAAACGCGACGGCGGCTTTCCCGAAACCAAGCCCGTCAAGCAGATGGTTCGCGACCGCATCGATCCCGAGCGCGGATTGGGGCATAGCGACCGGTAGGGACGCCGCCCATGCGCGACGTCGCGGACGCGTTCTAAATCTGCGTGTTACATGCAGCACATAGTCAAAGCTGTATCGTACTGAATAGATAAATGAATTACTCATGCCGTTCGACCGCGCGCGCTTAGTTACGCGCCGTATTTGCGATATGCGGCAGCGATGGCTATAAAAAGCCCGTCGTAAGCGTATTCCGCCAACGGCGACGTTCAGGGGAAATTCGAGAAAGATCTCGTTGCACTATTGCTAGATACCATCGGGGGACGGTGTCATGCAGAACTCAGAGCTCGGTCGCGTTATCGGCCGCATCTATGACGCGGCGCTCGATCCCGACCTATGGTCCGACGTCATCGGCGATATCGCCGCGCTGACGGGCCGGCGCCAGGGCTGCCTCGAAATGCTCGATTATCGTAGCCAGCAGGCGAATATTGTTGGCTATACCGGCTACGACATCACGCCAGCGCTCGCCGATCCGTCGACGATCGAGCACGACCCCTGGGCCCCGAAGGTCGATCCGGACTTTCGAGGCGGCTATCTGATCGGCCATCAAATACTTCCGGAAACGGAGCGCCGTCAAACCGTCTTCGCAAACGATATTGCACCGAACCTGTCGATGGAAACTTTCGACATGTTCGCCATGGTCGCCCGGCAACTGCCCGATACACCCATTAGCGACGCCTTCGGCGGACTTCTCATCTATTCGAGCGAGCGCGAAGGTCATTTCTCGCCGAACGATATCAAGCTGATGGAACTCATCCGGCCGCATCTGCTTCGTGCACTCCATATCCAGGGCGAGATCGGGTTCGCCCGCGCGACCACACTGATGCACGACGAACTACTCGGTGCCATGCGTACCGCCTGTTGGCTGGTCGATACCGAGGGCAAGCCACAATATGCCAATGCCAAGGCGGAACGCCTGGAACGCCGCGGCGAAATGCGTCGGCAGGCCGGGCGTCTGGCCGCGCGTGACCGGGAGGTCGATCGCTGGCTGCAGAAACGACTACACGGCTGGAGCCGTGGTAACGGGATGATCGGCGGAAAAGACAGCTTCGCCTACTATCGAGACGCCGAAGAACGCCCGCAGTTTCTAACCGTAATGCCGCTCGCGCCGGACCGGTTCAATCGGCTCATGCCCGGGCACCCGATCCGGCCATGCCTCTTGGTTGCAGTCTCGGATCAGCAACCGGATCTCGAATCGAATATCGACACGGTCGCCGGTGCCTTCGAATTGACCCCGGCGGAAACCGAGGTGTTGGCCTTGTTCGCCCGCGGGGCCAACCCCCAGCGCATCGCCGAGCACACGCAAAAGCGCCTGGCTACCGTGCGTACTCAGTTCAATAGCGTACTGAACAAAACGGGGACGAACAGTCAGGCCGAGTTACTGGCGTTGGTACATAACACGGTGTGAGCCTTAGCGGGCTCGGCGGGCCGACTGTCGGGGCTTGTCAACTACAAAATTGGGGTCGTCAAGATAACCGATACTTTGCACGATCAAAACAACTGCCTGAGTTGCGAAGTCGCTCTGCAGAGCGACCGACCTGCGTGGTGATCGTGGCCTGGGCCATTATCTGAGGATCTAGTCGAGTCTCGTTCGCAAAAAAAAAATCAATACATATACATATAATGAAACCGGGAGCAGGCATGTCTACATCTGCAACGATTCGATGTCTTTCGGCTTTACTGATCGGACTGATTTTAGTCGGCTGCACGAGGTACCAATTCCCCCAGCGCATGGTTAAGTTCTCAGATCACGAAATGGAACCCGGCAAGCTATTCAGTATGTCTTATCCCGCCGACTTGAGGGCGTCTACGCTCAGCCTGCGACTATCACCGGCTATGCCTCAAAGTGTCAGGGAGGATGCAGCTTTAATATGGAGCGAATTTAAGCAAGCAACGAGCAAACTGGAGACTTGTGAAAGTGGCCTGACAAAGGGTTTTGCAACCAAGTGCGAAACCGAGCGAAAGAGAGTTGAAAAGCTATCGAACGACTTCGCTCAACTCGCCGCAATTTGGGGGAATATACGAATTCTCGCCGAACCCCCGCCTGACGTGGCGGTTACCGCAGACCTTACCTTTGATCTAGGTAAAGACGCCGATAAATCGGATATCGTCAAAGCAACTGCCGCAGCAGAAGCCGTTGCGAAACAAATCAACCTAAGCAACGAAAGTGACGTCAAACGGCATCTGATGTACCGCCTAAACGAAGCGTTCTATAACAATCCTACTTGGGATGATGAAAAATATGCAGCGCTTTTCGTGGAGATCGTACGCCATAAACCGACACCAACACCCCCAAGCGCAACGCCGGATTTCGCGCAAATATGCCGTACGTCCAAAGAACTGGCCGGGAAAGATCTGTCGAAATGCCCTGACGTGTTGGCGTCGTCAGATACGAAGGAAGAGGGGGCGAAAGAGGTGTGCCGTACATTCACGACCTGCATCGCGACACGAACGCTCACTTATCAGGCGTCTATCGAGTAATTCGTTTATCCGCGTTAGCCGCCTAGCGGCCTTTTAATGTACTTACTGCGGACGGAGGCTCTAGTATGCCTATGCCCGCGTTCACGAAATCTCGGCGCGCGTGGGCGCGTCGACCTGCTGAGGTGGCTATAGCGCGGGCTTTCAAAATTGCGCCAGCTCTAATAGGACCAGACCAACCGGGCGCTTTTGCGATCGCAGATCAAGACTATGGCGGCTTGGTCCAGCCTTCTTGCGAGTGACTGCACCTCGCCTTCCTCGATGCCCGCCACGAGCACACCCGGTTCGTCAGGCCACTCGCCGCTTGGGTCCTGATTGACCGTTTCCAGCCAGGCGCTGGCGCGGCGGTCGGCCCAGTCTCGTAGCAGCGCATCGCGGGCACGGTTGCTCGCTTCGTCGATCTGCTCGGCATCCGGGTTATAGGCAGTAACCAGCCAGGCGCAGTCCGTGAAGGCTCGGTGGGTTAGCCAGCGGGCAATGGGTTCGGGGCAGGGCGCGCCGATTCGAAGCACGTGGCTGTCGCCGTCGAGGAAGACGCGATAGTCGGTGGCCTCGAAGGCAGCGCGCAGGTCGTCGGACATAAAAAAGGCCCGGGTGAGAACACCCGGGCCTTGTACCGCGAAAAGCGGTGCGCTTACCAGTCGTGGGCTAGGCCACGCGCGACTGCAGACGCTGGTCCTCGTGCTTGTGATTGACGGGATCCCGCAAGTATTCCTTGCTGAACGCGTCGGTGAGGATGGCGTCGTAGCGCAGGTCGTCGTATTCCTTGACCTGCCGTGCCTCGGCGTCGGTGAGTACGCCGTTGCTCACAGCCGACTTGAGCTGCGCGTCCACAGTGAAGCCTTCGGCCTCGCCCTTGGCGACGGCCTTGGCGAACTTGTTGTAGACGTCCTCGACTTCCACGAGCTTGTTGAACGCGTTTTCCATACGGCCGGTGGCGCTGTGCGAATCCTTGCCGATATAGATGTTGGCGGTCATGCGATCGCGGAATTCCGACGGTTCCAGAATGCAGTCACCCAGGGCATTGATGAGCTTGTCGCTCGGGCCCTTATGACGGCGGCCGGTCGGGAACACCAGTACGCGCATCGCGCCACCCACGAATGCGTTCGGGAAGTTGCGGAAGAAGCCATCGAAGGCCTCTTCGATCTTGTGCAGGCAATCTTCCATCACGTATTGCAGATGGGCGATGTCTTCCGGCTCGTTCTTGCCTTCGTCGTAGAAGAACTTGAGCGTGGCCGAACCGAAGTACAGCTCGGAGAGCACATCACCCAGACGCGCGGAGAGCAGTTCCTTCTTCTTCAGCTCGCCGCCGAGCATGCCCATGGTGATGTCCGAACAGATCGCCAGCGCCGAGGAGAAACGCTCGAGCTTGCGATAGTAGGGCGCAGCCACGCCGTCGACCGGTGCCTTGGCGGTGATCGAACCGGACAGGCCGAAGGTCAGCGTACGTGCAGCACGGTTGACCGAATGGCCGACATGCGACCACAGCAGGTGGTCGAACTCGTCCAGATCGTCCTTGCGGGCCGCTTCCATTTCCGGGAAGACGAACGGATGGCAGCGGATGGCGCCCTGGCCGAAGATCATCAGACTACGGGTGAGAATGTTCGCACCCTCGACCGTGATCGCGATCGGCACCGACTGATAGGAGCCGAACAGATAGTTGCGCGGGCCCTGCTGGATACCGCGACCGCCGTGGACGTCCATCGAGTCGTTGACGATCTGGCGCATCCACTCGGTCATGTGGTACTTGGCCATGGCCGTGACCACACTCGGCGTGCACTGATCGACACCGGACGCCGTGAAGATACGCGAGGCTTCCATCTTGTAGTTGAGCCCGCCGATACGCGCGGTGGCTTCCTGTACGCCTTCGAACTTGCCGACCGACACCTTGAACTGGCGACGGATACGACCGAAGGCGCCGGTCATGCGATAGGCCGACTTGGCCGCAGCCGAGGACAGGGCCGGCAGCGAGATGCCACGACCGGCCGACAGGCATTCCACCAGCATGCGCCAGCCACCGCCGGCTTTTTCCTTGCCGCCGATGATGGCGTCGAGCGGCACGAACACGTCCTTGCCGTAGATCGGGCCGTTCATGAACGCGCCCGGGGCATGACGACGGCCGATTTCCACGCCCGGCTCGTCGGCCGAGATCAGGGCACAGGTGATGCCGTATTCGGTCTTGTTCTCGTCGCCGAGCAGACCGTCCGGGTCATACAGCTTGAAGGCCAGACCGATGACCGTAGCCACCGGGGCGAGGGTGATCCAGCGCTTGGAGAAGGTGAGCTTCATGCCCAGCACTTCTTCGCCGTTGTATTCGCCGCGGCAAACGATGCCGGTATCCGGCAGCGCGCCGGCGTCCGAGCCGACTTCCGGGCCGGTCAGGCCGAAGCAGGGGATTTCGCTACCGTCGGCCAGGCCGGGCAGCCATTTCTGCTGCTGTTCCTTGGTGCCGTAATGCACGAGCAGTTCGCCCGGGCCGAGCGAGTTCGGCACCATCACGGTCACGGCCGTGGTCAGCGAGCTCGAGGCGATCTTGGCCACGATCGTGGACTGGGCCACGGCAGAAAAACCAAGGCCGCCGTGCTCCTTGGGAATGAGCATGGCGAAGAACTTGTTCTCGCGAATGTACTTCCAGCCTTCTTCCGGGATGTCCTTGAGCTCGGACATGATTTCCCATTCGTCGAGCATCGCGCACAGCGTTTCGGTTTCGTTGTCCAGAAACGACTGTTCCTCGGCGGTCAGCTGGGTACGCTTGAAGTCAAGCAGGTATTTCCAGTCCGGCTTGCCGCGAAACATCTCGGCTTCCCACCAGGTGCTGCCGGCTTCCAGCGCTTCGCGCTCGGTGTCCGACATCGGCGGCAGTACGGCCTTGAAGCCTTTGAACACCGGTGCGGTGACGAGCTTCTTGCGCAGGCTCTTGGTATTGAAGATGGCCAGAATCGGTACGAAGATCACCGCAGCGGCAATTACGCCCGGCCAGCCAATGGCGCCGACCGCGGCCAGTGCCACGAAGTAAACCACGACCGCTGCACTCCAGACCGCCAGCGACGCGCCTACATAGGCCAACGTCCAGACGGCCGCGATCGCGACCAATATCGATATTACAGCTGTCATAACAACCTCCCGTTTAAAATCCCTGGCCGCCGCTGCGGGCGGGCCATTCCGGCACCTCGGGTGCCGGCGTATTGTTGGCGGCGTCGAGTTCCGACGGCATCAGGCTTACCATCAAAAAGCGCACGTACTCGGCAAATTCCGGCGTATCGGCGTTGGGCCATTCCTCGGGCAGATCGCGGCGGATTTGCAGCGAGCCGAGAAACACCGAAAACGTCATCAGCGCCCAGCGGCGCGCGTTGTCGGCCGACAGCCCCAACGCGGCATAGCTGTCGATGATGAAATCCAGCCGGCGCTTGGATACCCGCTCGACGTAATCGCGCACGAACGCCGGTTTGGTGGCGCTCGATAGCGCGCTATAGATGCGGCTGGCCTTCTTGGACGTGTTCACTTCGGTGATCAAGCGCTTCACCCGGGCACGCGGGTCGGTTTCCTGTTGTACGCGGTCGAGCACCTCATCGGTTTCACGCGCCTCCCAGCGTTGCAGGGCGGCCACCAGCAGGGCTTCCCGGTTGGGGAAGTGCCAGTAGAAACTGCCCTTGGTTACGCCGAGTTCACGCGCGATCGGTTCGACCGCCACGCCTTCCACGCCGCGCCGCCCGATGGCGTCGAGCGCGGCTTCGGCCCAGTCCTGGGCGCTTAGCATCACTTTCTGCGATTTGGTCATGCGGCGCTGCATCATAAGCCTTTCGTATAATGTTGCGGATATGCCGCGGCGTGTCAATACGCCAGCGTATGGAAAACAGATGCACGCCTGCGCTAAGCATTGAATGGCCGTGCACAAGCAATAGTTGTCGCCAGTGGCCCTGGTGGGCGACGATAGCGCCCCAGCACGCGGTCAAGCGCAGTCGTGCGCCCACGGGGCGGCGCGTGGCCACGTGATCTGCCCCTCGTCGGCGCCTGCGCGCCGGTCGAGCCGATACCAAGTCTTTCGGGAGCCTGCATGCGTCAACCGACCCGTTCCGATTATGTTCACTACGTGCCTATCAGCGTGAAATGGGGCGAAATGGACAGCCTCGGCCATGTGAACAACACCGTGTTCTACCGCTACTCGGAAGACGGGCGGATCGACTATATCCACATGATTTCCGACGGCGGCGACACACAAACCAGCGATGGGCCGATCCTGGCCGATCTGCGCTGCAGCTTTCGCCAGCAGCTGCGTTTTCCGGCGGATGTGGAAATCGGCACGCGCGTAAAGCGCATCGGTCGCAGCAGCTTCGAGCTGGAGCAGTGCCTGTTCTTTGCCGAAACCGACGACGTGATCGCGGTCTACAACACCGTGGTGGTGTGGTTCGATTTCGGTGCGCAGACGAGCATGCGCGTGCCCGAAACCATTCGCGAGCGGATTCGCGAATACGAAGCGGTGCCGCCGGAGGAATAGGGCGCGGCGCGCGCCGGCCGATGATAGCGCGATAGGTGTGCGATGCTAGATTTCAGAGTTCTCTACCGGCCAGGAAATGAAAGCGGTGGATGTAAAGTTCGGGAAAGCTATTCCTGTGATTTCACGATTGATGGCAACTCGCTGCTGAAAGCCATCATTCGTGCGGCTGGCGACCACAAAGATTTCCTGGGTTGCTTTGCTCGCGGTTGGACCAACCTAAACGAGCACAGTTTGAAACAGCTCTTGCTGAAAGAACGCCCTGAAACAGAATCAGGCAGAAGCCTGATCTATGTTTGTCCTGAATGCGCCGATATTGGTTGCGGGGCGTACGGCTGCAAGATCACAAAATCCGGCGGTACTTACGTCTGGAGCGATTTTGCGTACGAAAATGGTTATGAAGAACCCGACCCTATTGCGGGGCTTGGTCCGTTTGAATTCAGTGCTGATAACTATGAAAAAGTCATTGGCGAAGCATATGCGCTATAAAATCGCAGGCACAGCGACATAGTTTCCGCTGCGATCCGACTTTGCGCGTGCCGCGGGCGTTAGCCGGCGTCGTACTCGCCGTCGGGGAAGCGATCGCGCATGAGCACCTCATCGAGGGCGAGCTGGCCGCTGCGCGGGTGCGCGCCCTGCAACGTCTTGCCGATACAGATCATCATGCAGATGCGATGGTCCGGCGGCAGGTTGATCAGATGGCCCACACGCTTGAAGTCGAAGCCGTCCATCGGGCAGGAGTCGTAGCCCATGGCACGGGCAACGAGCATGGCGGTCTGGGCTGCCATGCCACAGGAGCGCATGCCCTCATCGCGTTGCAGGCCTTCGTCGTCGCGATAGAAATGCTTGATCTCGCGCACCATGCTTTCAGCGACCGCGGTCGGCGCGTTGCGCCAGTAGCGTTCCGGTGACTTGGCCCAGCTTTTCAGGTCCAGACAAAGCACGAGCAGCAGCGAGCATTCCGTCACCTGGGCCTGATCCCAGGCTGCCTTGCGTATTTCGCAGCGCAGCTCGTCGTTTTCGACCGCCACAAACCGCCAGTTCTGGATATTGAAGGCCGTGGGCGAGAGCAGTACGTGCTCCATGAGCTCGCGCACTTCGTCCTCGGCCATGCGATGGTCCGGGTCGAAATGGCGCACCGAACGGCGCGTGGAAATGGCTTCGAATACATCCATACGGTTTTAGCCTTGCGTGCCGCGAATGGCGCGCGCCTGCGCGGGCGCGTTGCCGACATAATCCTGCGGGCGCATGGCCTTCAAGCGGGCCTTGTCGTCGGCCGGAATATCCAGCGATTCGATGAACTCGCGCATGGCGTTGGCATCGATCACCTTGCCGCGGGTGAGCGCCTTGAGCTGCTCGTAGGCGCCGCTGATGCCACGAATACGCATAACCGTCTGCACGGCTTCGGCGAGCACGATCCAGTTGTCTTCCAGGTCGGCATCCAGGCGCGCCGGGTTAGCTTCGAGCTTGTTGATGCCCTTGAGCAGCGACGCATAGGCGACGCCGCCGTGCGCCAGGCCCACGCCGAGATTGCGCAGCACGGTGGAATCGGTCAGGTCGCGCTGCCAGCGGGAGATGGGCAGTTTGGCCGCCAGATGATCCATGATCGCGTTCGCCAGGCCCAGATTGCCCTCGGCGTTCTCGAAATCGATGGGGTTGACCTTGTGCGGCATGGTCGACGAGCCGACTTCGCCCTCGACCGTGGCCTGCTTGAAATAGCCCAGCGAAATATAGCCCCAGATATCCTTGGCGAAATCCAGCAGCACCGTGTTCACGCGCATGAGCGCATGGAAGAACTCGGCGATGAAGTCGTGCGGCTCGATCTGCGTGGTCGCGGGGCTGACTTCCAGATTCATGCCGCGGATGAAGCGCGTGGCAATGCCCGGCCAGTCGGCATTCGGGTACGCCGCGAGATGAGCGTTGTAGTTGCCCACCGCGCCGTTCATCTTGCCGAAGATGGTGACTTCGGCGAGCAGGGCGCGCTGGCGGGTCAAACGCTGTACGAACACCGCCATTTCCTTGCCCAGCGTCGTGGGCGAGGCGGATTGGCCGTGCGTGCGCGACAGCATGGGCGTATCGGCATGGGCTTCGGCGAGTGCGGCGATGGACTCGATCACCCGGTCGATGGCGGGCAGCAGATTGTCGTCGCGCGCGTCGCGCAGCATCTGCGCATAGGCGAGATTGTTGATGTCTTCCGACGTGCAACCGAAATGGATGAACTCGTTGACGTGCGCGATTTCCTCGAAGTTCTTGATCTTGTTGCGCAGGTAGTACTCGACCGCCTTGACGTCGTGATTGGTCGTGTCCTCGATGGACTTGACCTGCTGGCCTTCGTTGATATCGAACTCGTGGATCAAACTGTCCAGAAATTCGGTCGCCTCGGCCGAAAAGGGCGCGATATCGCCGACTTCGGGTTCGGCAGCCAATGCCTGTAGCCAACGGATCTCGACGATCAGGCGGTAGCGGATCAAGCCATATTCGCTACAGATCGAGCGCAGATCCCAGGTTTTATCCGCATAACGGCCGTCGATCGGCGAAATAGCGGACAGCGCGGTCAGTTGCATGGCCATGAGCAGGTGTTCCCGTTGTGTAACCGTCGATCGCTCCGGCTGCGTTTGGCGCGGCTGGGCGGGCCGTCAGCGCGTAAACGCCGCGGCGACCGCCGCGCTTCGCCAGACAGGCCGAACGCAATCGGAGGTTGCAATAGTCGGTGATAGAATCGCGGATTCTACCGAATTCATGCGTCGTGCGTGGCGTTGTCTGCGCATACGTGATTTCATCCCGGCGCGGGCGCTGCCCGGCCGCCAAGCCTTGAAAATGAAGGAGCATTCGATGGCCGCAGATAACGATTACCGGATCGAAAAAGACAGCATGGGCGAGCTCAAGGTGCCCACCGATGCGCTCTGGGGCGCCCAGTCGCAGCGTGCGGTCGACAATTTTCCGATCTCGGATCTGCGTGCACCGCGCGCCATGATCAACGCCCTCGGCCTGATCAAGGCCAGTGCGGCCGAGGTCAATCGCGACCTCGAACTGCTGGACGGCGATATCGCCCAGGCCATCATCGACAGCGCCACGGCCGTGGCCGAAGGCCAGTACGACGATCATTTCCCGGTGGATATCTTTCAGACCGGTTCGGGCACGTCCACCAACATGAACACCAACGAGGTCGTCGCCCATCTGGCCACCGAAGCCGCCGGCCAGACCGTGCATCCGAACGACCACGTCAACATGGGGCAGTCCTCCAACGACGTGATCCCGACCTCCATTCACGTCGCAGCCGTCATCGAATGCGAACGCAAGCTGCTGCCCGCGCTGACTCACATGCGCGATACCCTGCGCAAGAAGGGCGAAGAGCTGTCGGAAGTGGTCAAGACCGGGCGCACCCATCTCATGGATGCCATGCCGGTTCGCTTTGACCAGGAGCTGGGCGGTTGGGCCGCGCAGATCGATTCCGGTATCGACCGCGTGGAAGCCGCGCTGCCGCGCATGCGCCGGCTGGCCCAGGGCGGCACGGCCGTGGGCACCGGCATCAACGCCCATCCCGAATTTGGCGAGCGTTTCGCCAAGGCCATCGGCAAGGCCAGCGGCTGCCGCTTTGAAACCAGCAGCAACTATTTCGAAAGCCTGTCGTCGCAGGACGCGGCGGTGGAGCTCTCCGGCCAGCTCAAGACCATTGCCGTGTCCATGATGAAGATCGCCAACGATCTGCGCTGGATGAACTCCGGCCCGCTCGCCGGTCTGGGCGAAATCCAGCTGGAAGCGCTGCAGCCCGGTTCCAGCATCATGCCCGGCAAGGTCAACCCGGTGATTCCGGAAGCCGCCGCCATGGTCTCCGCCCAAGTCATCGGCAACGACAGCACGATTACCGTCGCCGGCCAGTCCGGCAACTTCCAGCTCAACGTCATGCTGCCGGTGATTGCCTACAACCTGCTGCAGAGCATCGAACTGCTGGCCAACACCAGCCAGGTCATGGCCGACAAGGCCATTGCCAGCTTCACCGTCAACCAGGACAATCTGGACGATGCGCTGTCGAAGAACCCGATCCTCGTGACCGCACTCAACTCGGTGATCGGCTACGACAAGGGCGCGGCCATCGCCAAGCAGGCATACAAGGAAGGCAAGCCCATCAAGGAACTCACCCTCGAGCAGACCGATCTCAGCGAAGAAGAGATCGATCGCCTGCTCGACCCGGCGGACCTGACCAAGGGCGGCATCAAGAAATAGGGCGGTTCACGCTCGTATTGGAAGGCCCGCTTCGGCGGGCCTTTTTTATGCGTGCGACATTTTCCGTTTGCTCGAATTGCGCGCAAATATCCCGCCTTGTACGGATGGAATCACAGCGATTCGGGCTTCACCCTGCGCACTCGCTTCAGCAAAGCCGCGGCCCGCGGCTTGCCAACAGCCGGCCAGCCCCGCGTAACCGCGGCCCGCTCCCATGCCGGCTTCAAACGAACACCCAAACCGCAGCGGCCACGGCGCCGCGCGGGCGAGAGGAATAGAACATGTATAACGAACGTATGCTCGTGGGCGACCTGTCGCCGCCACTCACCAGCGGGAACATGGAAGACTGGCCCGACCAGGCCCCCTTCGTTCTGGAAAACCACGAACCCCGCGGCGCGCTGGTGCTGCTGGTCGCCCTGCGGCGGCTGCCGTCGCTCGGCGTGTTCATGGCCGGCTTCGGCTATAGCGTGATCTGCGTGATGGCCGGGCTGAGTGATACCAGCGCCGCCGTTGACGTCTGGACCCTCATGCCCGGCATCGTGCTGGCGCTGCTGGCGATCGTGAACCTGGTCAGCAAACGCCTGGTGCAGTACCTCGACTGCTGCCCGGCCACCCCCGAGCGCGTCAGTGCGCTCAAGGCCCGTGCGGCCCGCCACGACGTCGCCGGGCCCATGACAGACGCCCAGGCACGCACCAGCGACTGCTGGCGGGTCGGCCACGTACGCCAGGCCCATGCGGTGCTCGATCGCATGGACGTCGTGGCGCGCCATGGCGGCTCAAGCTGAGATACGCTGCGCCACCGGCTCGCACGAGTGTGTCGGTCAGCCTGGGAACAGGCTTGATATGTTCAACGCCGTACGGCGAATCACACGCTTGTGCCAATAGGCGCGCAGCACCAAGCCTTCGGTTAACGTCGCGTATCGCCCTTACGCGTCCAACGGGCTAACGACGCCGTGTCCGCCACGTTTCAATACGTGGGTGTAAATCATCGTCGTACGTACATCCTTGTGGCCCAGTAATGCCTGCACCGTACGGATATCGGTGCCACGCTCCAGAAGGTGGGTGGCAAATGAATGACGAAAGGTATGGCAGCTGGCCTTCTTATGGACCTGGGCTGCGCGCACGGCATCCTTTACAGCTCTTTGCAGGCCCTTCTCATTGATGTGGTGTCGTCGTGTCGTATCGGCGCGCGGGTCGCGCGATAACTGTTCGGACGCGAAAACATACTGCCAAGCGAGTTCGCGTGCCGCGTTCGGATATTTCGTGGCCAGGGCGTTTGGTAGATAGACCTCACCATATCCGGCCTCGAGGTCCTGCTCGTGCAGCGTTTTGACATGTTCTATCTGCGCCTTGAGGGGCGCCACTGTACGCTCCGGCAGTGGCGTAACCCGATCCTTCGCACCTTTACCGTCGCGAACCACGATCTGCCGATAGTCGAAATCTACGTCTTTGACGCGAAGCCGTACCGCTTCCATCAAACGCAGGCCAGAGCCATAGAGCAGGGACGCCATCAGTTCGTTGATGCCCGACAAGTGCGCGAGTACCCGTTTGACCTCCTGCACGCTCAGCACCACCGGAATACGACGATTGTGCTTCGCGCGAACGACATCGGTCATCCACGGCATATCAATTTCGAGCACCGAGCGATAAAGGAACAGAATCGCGTTAAGCGCCTGATTCTGGGTTGCCGCAGATACGTGTCGCTCCACCGCCAGATGCGTAAGAAATGCTTCTATTTCTGCCTTGCCCATCTCGCGCGGGTGGCGCTTGCCGTGGAAAAGGATGTAGCGTTTTATCCAGGGGAGATAGGTTTGCTCCGTTCTGAGACTGTAATGACCCACACGCAAACGCTGGCGAACCTGTTCAAGGAGCTTCGGCTGTTGTGGTGCGGGTGTCGGCATTTGGCCACCTGTTCGTGTCTACCTAACGCTCATGGTAGCGCGTCAACACCGAAATGGCGCGAGTTCTAGTCGGAATTAGGTAGACGATAAACGGTATGATATACCTACAGATGTCGTCGAATTGGCGTTGGGTGAGAAGGGAATGTTATGGGCAGTAGCTCGAAGAAATACGAAGGTGCAGTTTCTTGGTGTGCTTTTGGCGACGCGGAGGAAGGCGACGTAACAAGAGCAATACTCCGACCGAACGGCGAGCTCGTTCTCGATCTAACTACGCAAGGTTATGTGTATTCGGTCGCGCTTAAGGAAAAATCCGTCCAAGAATACATCGGCAATTGGTTCTGTCTTGACAACGGGGTAGAGAGCAGTGGCACCGCGCGCGCAACTCTATATCGCGGTACCAGAGGCGACATGCTCTACGGCAGTTGGTCAGAAGACGGGCGGTATCAGTGGTGGGTGGAGCTTGTTGAAGTCGAAAACTTCCGCAGCTAAGCCACCCAACAGATCGCTGCAGTTGACCGCCCAAAGCGCTGGCGCGCTTTGGGTTCCCTCCGCGGCCTTCGGCCGCTCCGGCGGCAACTGAGCTTGGGCGTTATACGATTGGTACGAGAGGGGATTTTATGTGCAAAAAACTGGCAATTTTGATAGCTGCGGTGATGCTTGCCGGATGCGCTGCATACGACGTTCAGCGTTACGGCTCGGTCGACCAAACCAACAAGACAGTGACAGTGCAACCTGGAGGAAGAGGTCTAAACGGGGCGTTAAAGCAGGCGCTTTCTAACGAGGGATGGCGATTGGTTGTCGATAGAGGGCCTTCAATTACAGAGGGAAAGTTCGGTGAAAGTACAAGGCTTTCAAATTACGACACGTTTAATACGAAATACCGATTGGCAGTATCAGCTAATCAATATGATATTTGCTTTAATCTAAGTCCTCGTATTAATTATGATGTTTCGTTCATCAACAACCAAACAGGTGCAGAGGTAATCACCGTGAGCGGTAGCGGCTGTGAATCGGCAGTTGTAGATAAATTCATGGGTGCGCTGCATGGGTCGTAGAGCCGTATAACGAAGCGCTGCAGTTGACCGCCCAAAGCGCTGCCGCGCTTTGGGTTCCCTCCACAGCCTCCGGCTGTTCCGGCGGCAACTGAGCTTAGGCGTTATATCTGAAAATCTGAGTTTTTCAGCGAGTAAATTTCTATGCGGCTTCCCCTCGTCGATGTTTTTAAATCGCCCTATGAAGCTTGGTCAATGCGCGGTGCAACCGAATCGGAGATGCGACAACAGTTGCGGGAGAGCGGACACATACTCGGGTGGGTACGAGACAGATTGCAGGAACGCATAAACACGCATTACGAAGCCGCGTGCTACATAGCAAGCGTCGGCGCAGACAACGCACTCGAAGGATTTATCGATCGCCAACTTCAAAGGTGTGAGAGCTACAAATCCATGAGGGCTATGATGCCCTCGAGAACACCTCCGGCTTTGTCGCGGTTTCAACAGCGTTACCCAAACTACTCGGTCTGTGATGTTGATTATGAAATTTCTCGAATAGGTCATACCCTTAGCGAGGGACAGCAACTATTTCACGGCGGTGTCTGGCCAGGCGCTGACTCAGCTGACATCAGTTTGGCCAAACCTTTTTCAATGAGCTTTTGCCCACAAGTCGCCCTGCGAAATGCGGAGTGGAGAGGAAAAGCTTATGACGCTGGTCAGATCAATTTACTAGTTCTGCGCGTTGTTCGATCGTCTACTCCCGTTTTTGTTTTTCGCCAACGAGGTGCAAAAATGGGAAACGAAAAAGAAGTCTTAATCGCATCTCATGCGAACCTTAGCGTTCGGGCTTCGATAAGGATAAAGGACGATTATGTCGTTGGAAAATACGGGTTCGCAGACAAGACGGTACCGATCTATGTTTGCGAAGTCGACATTACGTAAACAAATATAACGAATTGCTGCAGTTGACCGCCCAAAGCGCTGGCGCGCTTCGGCCGGCAACTGAGCTTAGGCGTTATGCATACAGTATCTCGATTGCCAAAAACGCCTGCTGGTGTAGATTTAAAAAGTACTCTTCAAAATCGGAGTGACATTGACTGCTAACGGGTGGGCCGCATGGACGCAAGCCGTTTTTTCCATCGGTTTGCCTATAATTTTGCTCTGGTTGCAAAGTTGCCGCGAAGAGGCGAGCGAAAACAGAAAAGCTCATGCTTGGAAAATAAGCCTTCTGCATGAGTTTGGAGAGCTTAAATTAATTGTAGAGCAAGCGCGAGATGCAGCAGCCGATTACGACCCCAGCCAGCTAGTGCACGCAGGAAATTTAGCTTTAGACTTCGGTTTTTATCCAGGGACTATAAATTGGCGCAGGACCTCTGCCGTTGAAGACGTCGCTCAAACGGAGCTTGAGGCAGTACTCGATGCCAGAGATACCGCATATCTAGTTATCTCTTATTCGCGTTTCATTCTTGATCGCTGGGTAGAAGGTAAAGATTCTAATAGCAGAGTTTGGCAACATCTATTTGACCGGGCGGAAGAAGCATGTGAACAGGTTCAAGCTGTTTATGGTTTTTGCTTAACAGCGCGGAATTCGTCGTACGACCGAACAACCGATGTCGTCCTCCGGAAATTGATGGTGCTGCTTAGTTGGTTTCCGACGCCTGTTGGCACGCGTAAATAGCTTGAATATGGCGCTGGGCGGGGAGATGCACAACAAGTCGCTGCAGTTGACCGTCCAAAGCGCTGCCGCGCTTCGGCCAGCAACTGAGCTTTGGCGTTGTACGACAAAAGGAGTTTAAAACTCGGTGGCGATTCCTGATTTTCAAACCATAATGCGCCCGCTACTGGAGCACCTCGCAGACGGCGAAGTAAAAAATAACCGGGAAACGATGGGGGCGCTTATCGAGCGTTTCGCCCTGTCCGACGAAGAACAAGCGGAGCTACTGCCCAGCGGTCAGCAGCCTGTATTTACTAACCGGGTCGCGTGGGCGAAAGCGCATTTGAAGGGCGCCGGTTTAATCGAGTCTCCCGGCCGCGGTCAGTATCGTATTGTTCAACGCGGGCTTGATGCGCTGGCCGAGAAAAACCAGAAAATAAATTTAACGTACCTAAAGAAATTCGAGGAGTATCAAAGCTTCCGAAAACCTAATAAGAATAACGAAGAAGAAAATCAAAAGCCGCCGACAGTTCTTGAATCGCTAACGCCATCCGAATATATCGAGCATGGATATCAGAAAATCCGAGAGGAATTGGAAAGCGAAATACTCGCCAAAGTAATGGAGGCCTCGCCCGCGTTTTTTGAACGTCTGGTCGTCGAGTTATTGGTAGGTATGGGCTATGGTGGTTCCCGCAAGTCAGCCGGCGAAACACTCGGTAAAAGTGGCGACGGCGGCATCGACGGCGTTATAAAAGAGGACCGCCTTGGCCTCGACGCAATCTATATTCAGGCAAAGCGCTGGGAAGGCGTCGTTGGTCGACCCGAGGTTCAGAAATTCGCGGGCGCGTTACAAGGACGCCGGGCAAAAAAGGGCGTATTTCTTACGACGTCTAGCTTTAGCAAAGAAGCTCACGAATACGCAGGAATGATCGACAGCCGAGTTATTCTCATCGGCGGGACAGAATTAGCCGACCTCATGGTGGATTTCGGTGTGGGTGTATCGAAAATCGCCACGTATGAAATTAACCGCGTTGATTCCGACTATTTCGAAGAATAGCGAATGTCGTACAACAAATCGCTGCAGTTGACCGCCCAAAGCGCTGCCGCGCTTCGGCCGGCAACTGAGCTTAGGCGTTATGCGGCATTGAAACGGTGTTGCAGGCCCAACCGCGAAATAGAGCCGTGGTAATGAGCAAAGATTGGATACTGCTTGCAAAAGAAACTCGTCGAACCTTTTCGAAGGCCACCTGGGTCCCATTGCGAGCATTTTGTAATGATGAAAATGGCCCAACGACTCAGCCCGGCTATATCTGCGATTGCTTTGCATGCGGATCAGTTGCGTTCCCGCCGGAGCATCGTGAACGAGCAGATCAATTGGGTTGGAGTGACATTGGCATTGGGCACAGCGTCCAACCGTATGCGTATGACGATGGTTATTACGCATCGATTGACCAATACCAGTACAACGACAAGGAACCAATCGGAGTAGAGCTCGTTTTCGAGCATCCCCAACCTGTAGTAGGTGGGAAGAAATGGATTTTGAATCCCGATCTTGTCGTCGCGCTTCGCCTTATCAAAGAGGGCGAAAATTGGGTTAGGCCCGAGGAGAACTTTGTAGTCGTGGCCCGCGAGGTGCTTGGAGAAGATGGATGTCACAGCCTCATAGAAATCAAACGTGAATTCTTGATGGACTATCTGGCGGCACGGGGCCTTTTGCTTCGCATTTCCTCCTACAGGCAAAGAGTCGAGCATGTCGCTTCTATTGAGGGGACTGATTACTCAGACCTTGAGCCTCATCAAGAGCAAAGAGATGACGGCAGGTTCGAACTGCGCATTAATAGTCTGAATGACATCTTTGGAGGGAGTTGGGCATCCTTTCGTGCTTGGAGGACAGATGTCGATGAAGACGAAGATGCTCCGGTGATGGGGCCGGAAACTAACGAGAATACGGATTTTGAAAGCTCGAAGGGAGATCGCTCCGGGTACGATGGCATTCGCGTAGAAGGCGAGTTCTGGCGAGACGAATGGATCGAGCATCAAAATAGAAGCACTCGGGTTCGTGGGGATACCGACGATGCGCTTCCACAATTTATCGTCGAAACTGACGGTGCAAGGTTGGCATCTGTTGACCTCAATAACGAAGATATTGGTCGCTGGCTATGGTTTCGCTCGAGTGTTGTCGGCGACCTGCTGAGTCACCGTGGCTTTTCGTATAAATGGTATACCGCAGAAACTGGCGGCATAGATTCAACGTCAGGATACTCGATACACTTTGGCATCAATACTTCTGATCTAATTACGGTTTATGCCTACGATGTTGCTCGGCTCGCCGCTTGGGAGCAGCACATCTGGGCGGCTCATAATGTTGTCCCTGAAGGAAAAGTTTCCAGCGAACTCTTAGCGTCGCAGGTGAAGGTTCAGCCTGCATCAACCCATGCGGCTGAAGAAAAACTGTTTGGGGTAATGCGCATGCTAGAGGCCGGATTCCAGCAAACACTGGGCGTAGCTTTATTTAATCACGATATAGACGACCACGCTTCAATGCAGCAGATTTCGAGGTTCGCAAGTACCGACCAGACTTCCTTGTTGAGGTTGGCTAAAGAAATCGTTCGCGTTTTTTCAGATAGGCTCAACGCTCGAGAGTTACGAAAAATTTCCACGCACGCGGAAAAGGAAAAGTTGGGTTCAAACAAGCTTCTGCAGGACGTCCTTTCCCAAAGAATTGGCCTAGAAAAGGCTCGGGAGGTCTTCGGCCCGATCGTTGGTGCTTATGATATGCGCCTTGGTGATGCTCATCCCACAAGTTCAAAAATTGGAGAAGCGCTGGAGCTCGCTCGGATCGATACCGAATTGTCGTACTTAAGGCAGGGCGAACAGCTGATTCATAATTTTGGCAGGTCAGTTTGGCTGATCGGAAGGTTAATGTTCGCAGAGCCAGACAGCGCCGGAAGTTGAGCAGAATGCCGCATAACAAACCGCTGCAGGTGACGTTTGACCCGCCACCCGCTTTTGCTGTCGCAAAAGCAGGCGTCGCATCAAACGCACCTGAGCTCAGGCGTTATGTCTGAACTATTTGCATTATAGATACGAGGAAACGCTATGGCTGTTGAAGAAAATCCTCTTGAGCTCTTGCAAAGATGGCAGGGCGAAGCTGAAGCCGAAATTGACGAAGAGGGCGGCGTAAAAGGGTACAAAGAGCTAGATAGAGCAATTAAAGATCGCGTAGTCGAAAATCATCGAGAAGAAATAGAAGATATTTTGGGTAAGCTCGTCAATGAGCAGAACCAAATTGAAGATCATACTTCTGAGTACGATACTTCGGCGGATATTGAGCGCATGAATGCAAGGCATAGTGAACTGGATGATCAAATAAGCACCCTAGAAAAAGCGCTAGCCGATACATAACGAATCGCCGCAGTTGACCGCCCAAAGCGCTGGCGCGCTTCGGTCGGCAACTGAGCTCGGGCGTTAGGGGAATTGGGGAACTGGGGAATAAAATGAAATCAGGCTCTTTAGTTTTGTTGATGTTATTACTAATGGTTTCGGGTTGCGACAGTTTCTCGCAGCCAAAGAACTATAGTGAATGTATATTAAAAAACATGAAGAACGTGCAAAGCGATCTAGGCGCTTCTGAAATACGCTCCTCGTGTCGAAAAAAATTCCCTGAAGGGACTGAATACCGTTACAAAGAGCGAGCGCTAAATCCTATAGAGCTTGGTTTTCTATCGGGTAAGGGCGGCATGTCGACTTACGGAAACAGCTTTACTGGGACCTTGTACAATGGCAACGAAAATATCGTTGTCACCTCCGTTACGATACGACTTTCAGATAAAGAGGATGGAAAGGAAACTCCGCGAGATTACGAAGTTGATGTAAAGATTCCACCGCTTCAAACGGCGAGTTTCAGCGTTGGTGTTTTTCCCGGCGATAAAACAGGCGACTTTTCCTGGGGCCTACGGGCGGCTGATGGGTTTGAGAAGTAAGTTCCCTAACATGGCGCTGCAGTGGACCGCCCAAAGCGCTGCCGCGCTTCGGGTTCCCTCCACAGGCTACGCCTGCTCCGGCGGCAACTGAGCTTCGGCGTTAGGTAACGAGTTCTGTTTGCGCCGATAAAGGCTAATCTGATCGAGCTCTGGGAGAGAAAAGATTGCAATATGCTGACGGATTTGGAAGGTGGCCTGAAATACGAGAGCAAGGCTTCTGGAAATTCGCGATAGAGTATGGAATACGCGGTTGGGCATTACGTTTTGGCAAACGGTTTTTCCTATTCGTTCTTGTAGCAGCAATAATCAACTGTATATGGTCTACTAAGCTCGGTTTACTGTTGCTCTTTGCTTATATAGTAATGCTTCCGGTTGCAGGCTTGCTCTGGAGTATTTTGGTTTGGCTATTAATCGATTATCGCTACAAAAAACAATTAATCCGCGATGAGTCTACCTAACAAATCGCTGCAGTTGACCGCCCAAAGCGCTGCCGCGCTTCGGCCGGCAACTGAGCTTGGGCGTTAGGCCGAAAACCAAAAGGGAGAAGTTGATGTTCTGTTCTGAATGTGGAAAAGAAAATAACGATGCGGGGAAATTTTGTTCAGCGTGTGGGAAACCACTTCAAACGGAAGGTGGTTCATCAGACAAGCCGCAGTCGGCTGAATCATCCAAGCCATTTTTGTGGAATCCAAATGCCGCAGCTAATTGGAGTTTGCTCTTCAGTCCCATTTTCGGGTCTTATCTAGTTACAAAAAACTGGCGAGAGCTTGGCGAGAACAGCCGTGCTCGCTCATCAAATATATGGTTCTGGGCAAGCATACTGATTGTCATATTTGGAATATTTATTCCTTCCGGCGCTGCAGGACTCGGCTTTCTATATCTCATTATTTGGTATTTTGCGGCGGGGCGAAAACAGGCTAAGTTCGTTAAAGAAAAATATGGTTCGAACTATAACCACCGTCCTTGGGCTAAACCAATATTCACAGCTCTGGCACTGATAGTAGGTTTCATTTTCGTTTTTGGGTTTTTTGCCGTTTCATACGAGGATTACAAAGCCCGAAGCGTTGCTAGCATAACCGCACCGAAGCCAACCGAAGCATCTTACGAGAACGATGCGCTTCAGCTCGATTATCGCAAAGCGACGCTTAACGAATATGACGAAGGCCAGAAGCTTAAATTCGTCGGTTCTGTTAATCAGATTATCGGGGACGACATGGCCATGATTCAAACCGAACGGGTCGAGTTTTTGGGCTACATGGGCCAGCCGGTACTTTTAACGTTTTCGAAAAGATCAAAAATCATAACAGACGATGTTGTAAAGGTCTTTGGTCGATACAACGGGACACAAAAATATGAGACGGTCTTAGGGCAGGAGAAGGAGGATCCAATTATTCAAGTTGATTATTACTATATCCAATAGCCGAGCCTAACGTGGCGCTGCAGTTGACCGCCCAAAGCGCTGGCGCGCTTTGTGTTCCCTCCGCAGCCTACGGCTGCTCCGGCGGCAACTGAGCTTAGGCGTTAGCTCCAAATGAAAAACTACCAGTTTCCTCAAGATTGGCCTTTGCCTCCCGATTACCTAAAAGAGGTCGGGCGAATATCGGTTTTATTCGGATCGCTAGAGTCTAGTGTCAACGTCGCTATTAGCAAGCTGACGGGCTACGACGAGATGCTTGATTGGCGATCCGCGATTGTCACCGCACATGCTAATTTCAAGCAACGAATTGATATATTGGAAACGTTGCTACACGAGCTTCACGACGAGTTTCCGCACCTAGCTGGCTATCGCCAGGTTGTGAATAAGATAAAACAGGTGCAGAAGAAGAGAAATCGCTTTATGCATCAAGCTTTAAGCATGGATCCGGAGACCGGCACTGTGGCCACCTCGGCGCTTAGCGCTAGAGGAAAACTGAAGCCCGAAGTCAAACAGGTCAGCATCGCCGAGCTTAGGTCGGCTTCAGCCGATATCCATGTAGCTATGATTGGGTTGCATAACCTACTCACTCAAGCTGAGCGGAAACCGATATGGGAGAAATAGAGCTAACTGGTCGCTGCAGTTGACCGCCCAAAGCGCTGCCGCGCTTCGGACGGCAACTGAGCTTCGGCGTTGTACGGCGGTTGGATTTGTATGCGGGTTGGGCTTCGGTGTTCGGTAGGTGATTCGGCGAAGTAGCTTGGCTTCGGCCCCTTCGCTCAATAGTCATCGAATCCTGGGCACTTTCTCGGCTTCGCTAGGCTCGGCGTCTTCCCGTCGGCAGCTATCCGCGGTAAGTTCGAGTTCGGAGATTTCTTTCTTTTGGCACGTCGGCTTTGGCGGTCCGCGGGCCGGCTTTCGAGGAGCGTCAAGTGAGGCAGTTCACGTACAACGAGGCGCTGCAGCCGACCGCCCAAAACGCTGGCGCGTTTCGGGTTCCCTCCGCGGCCTTCGGCCGCTCCGGCGGCGGCTGAGCTAAGGCGTTGGGCCTAAAACAATGAAGCTCGAAAAGATTCAATATTCAGAGTTGAACGCGAAGCAGAAAGAAGTATTCAACTTCCAAAAATTGCTGGAGAGCTGGCGGATTACGGATTCAACTGCATCAAGCTCGCTGATGACTGGCAAGGCGCTGACTTTCTCGCCTACCACAAAGACGGTACCAATACTCTTAAAGTACAGCTTAAGTCGCGTCTATTTATCGCTAAGAAATATGTCGGCAAGAATTTGTATCTTGCTTTTCCCGCCGACGAGTATTGGTATTTGATCGAACATGATCAGCTCGTAAGCTTGGTGCGCGAAAAGACGGCTTGGCTGGAGTCGTACTCCTGGATTGAAAACGGAGCATATAGTTCTGTTCGGCCGAGCGGCGCGCTTTTCCAGGCTTTGAAACCATGGCAACTGTAGGGCCCAACAAGTCGCTGCAGTTGACCGCCCAAAGCGCTGGCGCGCTTCGGCCGTCAACTGAGCTTTGGCGTTAGCAGTAAAACGTGAGGAGGAAAAATGTCTGAGTTTGTATACGTAGATAACTCTAATATCTTCATCGAAGGTAAAAGAGTAAGTGCGGTCGAATCCGGTATGGCGATGAATATTTATGAAGCCATGGAAAATAAGATATTAGATAACAGTTATAAGATTGATTTCGGCCGACTTCACCATTTCATCGCTGGTGAAAACGACAATGTTATTAAGCGTTGTGTCTTGTTCGGAAGTAGACCGCCTCCGAACGATACGTTATGGCAAATAGCAAGAAAGGCCGGGTTTGAAGTAATCGTTGAAGACAGGAATGTTGCAAACAAAGAGAAACGAATCGATACCGGCATTGTCGCGGCAATGACAAAAGACGCCTATACCATGGCAGATAAAAAAGAAGACACCATCACGCTTGTAGCTGGCGATGGAGACTTCATACCGTGCGTAGAGCAATTAGTTGGCGACGGCTATCGAGTGGAAGTTGTATTTTGGAATCACGCTTCTTCTGATCTTAAAGACGCTTGTTCCAAATTTGTGGAATTAAATCCGATTCTGAATCATCTCGCTTATTGATGCTAACAAGGCGCTGCAGTTGACCGCCCAAAACGCTGCCGCGCATTGGGTTCCCTGCGCAGCCTTCGGCTGCTCCGGCGGCAACTGAGCTTCGGCGTTAGCTCTAATGCGTAAAACGATGCTAAATCTCAAAGTTATTTCAAAACTACCGTTACCAAAGCGCACTAAGTTATCGTGGCAGCGCTCACTCCTTGAGCGATCCTTTTCGAAAGATATTGAGGAGGCCCAGCGATCATCAGATTATAAGCTGGCTGATAGGCTTCGGGCTGATCAACATTTCGAATTAAGGATGCATGACGAAGAAGAAGATTCTTATCTCACGAAACGACTATTAACCAAAGCCCGGCGATGCCGCGTTCCAGTCCCGAGTCGATACGATCAAGATGGCTCAGATACCGGATATTTCTATGAAGGGAAGAACACTGGGGGCTGGTATTTGACGAGGCTCGGCATAGAGGTTGTTAGGGAATCAATTCGTAAAGAACAAATGGCGAGGGCCGAAGCTCGCGCGCACTGGATTCCTTGGCTGACTGCACTCTCTGGCGGGATTGGTGTGCTTACCGGGTTAGTAGCGGTATTAAAGCAGTGAATCGAAGTTTTAGCGCAGGATCGAAAGCTAACAATGAGCTGCAGTTGACCGCCCAAAGCGCTGCCGCGCTTCGGTCGGCAACTGAGCTTAGGCGTTATGCGAATGTGGATTGAGAGCCTACTGAGCAATTTAAAGTCCGGAATTAGTAAAATAAGGATTTTTAAGTAAGAACAATAGATCTTCCTTGCGCGGATGGAACTGACCCGCAGTGTGATGGACGGATACCGGCCGATGAGTATAGCGACAGCTACCGACCATACCCCGGTTTTAGTAGCGTTTCGATACAGAGTCCCAAGGTTTAAATGGCCGCCTCTGCGGCCATTTGCGCAGTGTAGTCAGCGGGCGTCAGCCCGCTGAGTTCTTTCTTCGGTCGTTCTTCGTTGTATTCGCGATGCCAGCCTCGGATGATCGTGGTGGCATGGGCGAGGCTTACAAACCAGTGCTCGTTCAGGCATTCATCTCGGAAGCGGCCGTTGAAGGACTCGATATAGGCGTTCTGGTTCGGTTTGCCGGGCTCGATCTGCTTGAGCTGAACACCATTGTGGTGAGCCCAGTTCAGCATGGCCTTGCCAATGAACTCGGGCCCATTGTCTGATCGTATGACCGTCGGCAGGCCGCGGGTCAGTGCCAACTCATCGAGTACACGGGCGACTTGCGTGCCGCTCATCGATCGACCGGGCACGAGTGCCACGCACTCGTGCGTGGCGTCGTCGACGATGCCCAAACACTTGATGGCACGGCCATCGGCGACCCGATCGAACACAAAATCCATCGACCAGACTTCGTTCGCTCGAGCGGGACGTATCAATGGCTGCCGGTCGGAGATCGGCACCTTCTTTCGTCGTCTTCGTCGAACCTGCAGGCCTTGCTCGGCATAGAGTCGTTCGACGCGCTTGTGGTTCACGGACCAGCCGGCCTGGCGAAGCTTGAGATAGATCATCGGCGCGCCATAGCGTCGATAACGCTGTGCCAGGCGCAGAATTTCGACGCGTAAACACGCGTTGCGATCGGGTGCCGGCTGATACCGGAATGCGCTAGCACTCATCGCCACCACGGCCAGCGAACGCCGTTCGCCCAAGCCGCGCTGACCCATAAACCGCACCAGGTCGCGCTTGGCTGCTGCGGTTACCATTTTTTTCGCAAGGCCTCGCGCGTGACTTCGTTTTCGAGCATCGACTCGGCTAACAGCCGCTTCAAGCGACTGTTCTCGGCCTCAAGCGCTTTCAGACGCTTGGCATCCGAGACGTCCATGCCGCCGAACTTATTCCGCCAGGTGTAATAGCTCGCCTCGGAAAAGCCGTGCCGGCGGCACAGCTCTTTAACGGGCGTACCGGCCTCGGCCTCCTTCAAAAAACCGATGATATGCTCTTCGGTATAGCGCTTCTTCATGTCCAATCTCCAGGCTTTGGGTGATTGGACTCCAGATCGGGCTGCTACTCAATAGCGGGGGATGGTCGGTTGCGCACCACAGCCCGCCGCCCGTCGGCGTCTCGGTCGGCATGCGTCTGCAGAAACGCATTGAGCTCGGCCTGAACGGCCTGTTTGATGATGCGTTGTGCGCCATCGCGAACCAGATCGGACAGCGCGTCCGCAAAGGCTGGATCAGTAAATGCAATCGTCGTATCGTCTCGCATGGTGGTGGCACCTCTTCTGTCGTCTGAAATCAGGGATTGGTCTTACTAATTTCAGCAGGTGGGTGCCGCCTCCTTCAATCGCTCATACACCAGAAATGAGCGTAGCTCTAGCGCCGTCGGAGCCACGCCTTGGCATTGTCGCGCCATGCCAGGCGTACGGCTGGACGCGCGCATGCTGTTGGGCTCGCCGCAGCGAATAGGTTTGCTGCAGCGGTGGGCCGGCCGCGCGGGTTTTGAATGCCGTCAATCGGGCGGACGCGCACGATCGCGGCACAGGGTTGATCGCGCTCGCGCGCGGGCCATGCAAACCGCGCTACCGCGTATGGCGAGCGCAAAACGATTGTGTCGCCAGCGCTTTGGCGCCACACTATCCGGATCATGGATGACGTATTCGCGCATAATGGCTATGCGACACCCGCGTTTGCGCGACAGAACAACCTTGCCAACGCCACGCCGTTTACCAAACGTGCCGCCCTGTGTAATCGCCGGGGCGGGCGTCTAGATCGTGGCTGATCGAGAGCAGCTGGCTGCGTGGTTGGCGGACACGGCCCAAGGTGACGAGCGCGCCTTTCAGCAGCTTTATGCCGCAACGTCGGCGCAACTCTATGCGTTGTTGCTGCGTATCCTGCGTAATCCGGAGCGGGCGCAGGATGCCTTGCAGGACGCCTATGTCAGGGTCTGGCAGAAGGCCGACACCTACACTCCGGAACGGGGGGCGCCTCTGACGTGGCTGTTGTCGATTGCCCGCTACCGCGCACTGGACGTACTCAGACGCAAGCGCCCTGAAGTGGCGATGCCGGAGGAACCGGACATGATGGCTACACTGCTCGAGGATGAGCAGGCGCTCTCACCGCTGGAAGAGAACGAGAACCAGCAGTCGCTTGATGCTATTCAGGCCTGTCTGAAGACGCTGCAGCCGCAGCAGCGCGACAGTGTGCTGCTTGCCTACTATGAAGGCCTGACGCACCAGGAACTCTCGCAGCGCCTGGACGCGCCGTTGGGGACGGTCAAGAGCTGGATTCGTCGCGGCTTGATGCGCTTGCGTGAATGCCTTGGGGAGCGTGCGTCATGACATCCCAAGAGCGTGATGACGAGCTGGTGATTGCTGCGGGTGAATACGTGCTGGGCACGGCGGAGCCCGATCAGCGCGAAGCCTTCGAACAGCGTCTTGAAAACGATGCGCGAGCACATCGCGAGCTCGTCTATTGGGAGCATCGACTCGCAAGTCTCGGGCTAGGCCTTGCCCCCGTACAGCCGCCGGCCTCGGTATGGGCGCGCGTGTCGAAGGCGCTGTCGCTCAACGAGTCCGGTAAAGCCGCCCCCGCGGCGACTTCTGCCAACGCCCCGGCGGCCAATGATTCACGGTTCTGGCGGGCCGTCGCGATTGCCGCGTCGGTGGTGGCGCTGGTGTTGGGTGGCATGCTGCTGTCCCAGCCGTCGTATCACCATGGCATCGGCGAACCCAATCCGCCGCATGCCTATACGAGTATTGTCTATGACGACCCGACCGGTACCGGCTGGCTGGTGACCGCCTGGGCGAATGACGACGAAATGCAGGTGGTCGCCCTGGGTGACTATCAGGTGCCCCAAGGCAAGATACTGCGTGCCTGGCTCAAGCCGGAGACGGGGGATCCCATACCGCTGGGCGAATGGCCGCACAAAAAGGGTGGCTACACCATGGAGCTCGGTAAAGCGACCGTCCAGCGCATGACACCGCCGGCGAAGCTGATGGTATCCATGGAAGATGCCGGCGCTACGCAGCAGGCACACGCCGCGCCCGCCGGCAAGGTCTTGTGGAGTGCGCCCATACTCCGGCGCACGGGCTAAACGCCCGACGACAAGGTTAACGACCCTTCGCAAAAGAGCGCGAGTAGCCGTACGTTACATCGTGGCACCATCCCTTAGCGCGGTGCGAGCACGTGAAGTAGATGCTTCAAACCATGCTTGAAACGCAGCGATTGACCATGCGGGCGTTAACGCTGGATGACGTGCCCGCATTGACCGCGATTCTGAGTGACCCAGCCGTGATGTCGTATTCGCTACGCGGTGTCTGCGACGAAGCCGCCACGCGGGATTTCATTGCATGGTGTCGTGATTGTTACGCGACCCACGGCTTAGGACCTTGGGCGCTCATCGACAAGCGCGACGCATCGCTGATCGGTTTTTGCGGCGTCGCGCCGGAAGCGGTCGGCGCGATCGAACAGATGAGCCTGGGCTACCGGCTGGCCACGCGTTACTGGAACAAGGGGCTGGCCGCCGAAGCGGCGACCGCGGTTCTCGCGCATGCGTTTGGCGTTCAAGACGTGGCCTCGATCGTGGCGATTATCGAACCGTCACATTATGCCTCGCTACGGGTGGCCGAAAAGGTCGGCTTTGCGCGCTTCGAGATGATGACGTTTCACGGCCGGCCGGTGCGGCTGTATCGGCTCGATCGAGTCGAGTGGACCGAGCAACGGTCGGCACTAGGCAATTACACGGACATGCCGATAACAGACCCGTGACTGCATAAAGTCGACGTATATAACCGTAGCCACAGGCGCGCCGGGTTGCGTTGGCGTAGCGAACTGGCTCATAACTGGTCACAACGGCCACGCATTGCCGAAACGGTCAGCGGCCGTTTGGCTGCAGGTCAGATCAACCGGGGCAGGGGTGACAAACGATAACGACACGCGCGCGGGCGACGTTGCGCAAGGCGGAGCGGCCAAGACCGCACAGCAACGCCGTAGGGCACAAACGCAGCGCGCCAGTGACGGGGCCGATCGCGACGGGACGTCGGATCCACCCGAGCTGAAATCGCTCGACGCACGCGTCGGCGAATTACTGCGCTCGGAATTGTGGGCAGATTCGCATGCCGAGCGATACGATCGTTTTACCCGACTGCTCGGCCGCATATTCGACGCCCCCGAAGCGCTGATCGCGTTGTTCGATGATGGCCAGTATTCGTTCAAATCCCGCTTTGGCTTTCAACTTGGCACGGCCACCGAACAAATTCGCTTGTGTCGCGAGGCCGCCGGGCAGCGTGATGTGTTCGTCATCAAAGACATCGACGTTGCCCGCAAAGACGTCAAGGACGATTCCACCCGCAATATGCGTTTTTTCGCCGCGCGTGCGTTGCGTACGCAGGCCGGCGAGGTCGTTGGCTGTGTGGCCGTGCTGGATTTCAAGCCGCGCGGCTTTGATGACAACGCACGACAAACGCTCAACGAGATCGCGCTTTTGGTGGAAGAGGAGTTCAGTCTCAACGAGGCCCTGGCATCCACGCGTGCCGGTATGGCCGAGCTGCTGGATCGTGATGCCGCCTTGCCATCGCCCACCCATATCATCGCCTATGAAAAAATCGAACTGCTGGTCGAACAGGCCCGCGAGGCAGGGCGCAAGCTGGGTATCTTCTATCTGAGTGTCGATAACCTCTACGACATGTCGCTCGCCTATGGCCCGGGGCGTATTCAGGCGATGATCAATCGCTGGATGGACGATCTGCGCGGTCACGGCGACACCCTGATTTATATCGCCCGCCTGACCGAGCGGGGCTTCGTTGGCGCCTTCGAGTTCAATGGGTCGGTGCAGGCCGCCCGCCGTCATTGCGAACAGCTGCGTGCCCACGCCGAGCGCGAGATCGAACACGAGGACGTACGCTTTGCATTCGAGGCGAGCTGCGGGTTGTGTGTACACCCCGATCATGGCGACTCCGGCGTAGCGCTGATCGGCCGTGCCCAGCTGGCGCACGAGAATCAGAGCTGGGCCGGCGATACGGCCTTGTTCAATGCGTCGATCGCCAAGCGTTTTCGGCGCGAGTCCGCGATACGCACCCGTTTCGAACCGGCCGTGCGCTCGGGCGCGGTGACGTTTCACGCCCAGCCGATATTTGCGACTGCGGACCAGTCATTGATGGGCGTGGAATTGCTCGCCCGCTGGCAGGACCCGGAGCTCGGCGAGGTATCGCCGACGGAGTTCGTCCCGGTGATCGATGCCGAAAAAGGGCCGCGTCGCGCGCTGGTCGCCCACGCGCTGGAAACGGCCTGCCGGTATCTATCCACCTGGCAGGCGGATTCGCGGTTTGTGCCCTACGTCACGATCAACGTGCCCGGCGCGGAAGTGTTTCAGCGCGATTTCCATGATCTGGTGGACGCGACACTTGCGCAATACGGGGTCGATGGCCGCTATCTGGTGTTCGAGCTGACCGAGCGCAGCGTCATACGCGACTTCGAACGCATGGCACGCGCGCTACGGCGGCTGACCGAAACCGGCGCACGCGTTGCCATCGACGATTTCGGCAGCGGTTATTCATCGATTGCCTACCTCACGCGGCTGCCGGTGGCGCTCGTCAAACTCGACAAGCGGGTCGTCCAGCAAGTCGATCACGAAGGCCCGGCATACGAATTGGCGCGCGGTATCGTCGCGCTTGCCCATGGCCAGGATCTGGCCGTGGTGGCCGAAGGGGTCGAAACTCAAAAGCAATGGGACACCATTCGCGCCATGGGCTGCGAATACGTTCAGGGCTACCTGCTCGGCCGGCCGGGGCCCGAATCCGAGTTGTGCGAACGCGTTGATCGGCATCGGGCGAACTCGGCCAAAGCCGACGATCCCGGCGATGGCGCCCAGCAGCCGGATGAGTAACGCCATGCGGCCTGCGCCGTGATAGGCCGATCGCGGCGCCCATGCGCTGAAACATTCCCTGTAGTCTGCATATAGTCCAAACTACGCGCTCGTCGACCGTGTCCGCGCTGTGTTTGCCCCATGCTCTATGCCCTGATTCTCGTTGCCCTGATTGCGTTCATCGTTGTCGCGACCTCGGGGCTCAAGCTGCACCCGTTTCTGGTATTGCTGGTCACCGCCTTTTTCGGCGGGCTGGCCTACGGCGTGCCGGCGCTGGATGTCGTCGATGCCATCGGCAAGGGCTTTGGCGGCATTCTCGGCAGTATTGGCCTGGTGATCGTGTTTGGCACCATCATCGGCGTAATTCTGGAGAAAAGCGGCGCCGCGCTGACCATGGCCGAAACGATCATCCGCGCGCTGGGCCAACGCTTTCCCACGCTCACGATGTCGCTGATCGGCTATCTGGTGTCGATTCCGGTATTCTGCGATTCCGGGTACGTGATTCTGAATTCGCTAAAGAACGCGGTCGCCGCCCGTATGAACGTGTCGGTCACCGCCATGAGCGTGGCACTGGCCACCGGGCTGTATGCCACGCATACGTTTGTGCCGCCTACGCCCGGGCCGATCGCGGCCGCCGGTAATCTGGGCATTGGCAATAACCTCGGGCTGGTCATCGTCCTGGGTGCGATCGTTGCGCTGATTACCGCGCTCGCGGGCATGCTTTGGGCGAATCGCTATCTGGGGCGCGACGACGCCGATGCCGGCTTGTTGACCGAAGAGGCCGACGCGCTCAACGCCGAGGATGCTTTCGCCGCGTTCCGGGAAAAACAGGGCGTACTGCCGGGCGTATTCGCCTCCTTCGTGCCGATTCTGTTGCCGATCGTACTGATTTGCCTGGGGTCGGTTGCCGCCTTTCCGTCCGCGCCGCTGGGCGAGGGCGCTGTCGCCGCCGTACTGAGGTTGCTTGGCAATCCGTTGGTCGCACTGACGTTGGGTCTGGTGGCGGCCTGTCCGTTGCTGCCCAAGGTCAAGCGCCGCGAAGCGCTGGAGCAACGCGTGAGCGCCGGTATTGCCGCGGCCGCGCCCATTCTCATGATCACCGGCGCGGGCGGTGCCTTCGGCCAGGTGCTCAAGGCCACGCCGCTGGCGGATTTCATCGGCGATACGCTGTCCACGCTGGGTATCGGCATCTTCATGCCCTTCGTGGTGGCCGCCGCGCTCAAGACCGCCCAGGGCTCGTCCACGGTGGCACTCGTTGCGACCTCCGCTCTCGTCGCTCCTTTGCTGGGCGATATCGGCCTGGATAGCGAAATGGGGCGTGCGCTATGTGTGCTCGCCATCGGCGCGGGTGCGATGACCGTCTCCCACGCCAACGACAGCTTCTTCTGGGTCGTATCCCAGTTCAGCCGCATGCCCGTGGCGCTGGCCTATCGGGCACAGACGGTAGCCACGCTGATTCAGGGTGTCGTGGGTATTCTCGTGGTGTGGCTTATGTCGCTGGTATTGCTCTAGTTGTGATCTTTCAGTAGGTTGTTCATCCGGGCCACTGACCTTGAAGCTGATGGGTGTCGAATCC